>JBOICJ010000273.1:0-17851 GCA_050740035.1 Stenotrophobium sp.
CACAGCAGTTCCGCCATCTCGATTTCCAGCTCGGTCGGCGCGCCGTAGGACACGCCGATGGTCAACTGCTGCTGCATCGCCGCTACCACGTCCGCATCCTGGTGACCGAGGATCATCGGGCCCCAGGAGCCGACGTAGTCGACATAGCGGTTGCCGTCGGCGTCGGTGAGGTGAGCGCCCTGTGCGGCGACAATGAAGCGCGGGGTGCCGCCAACGGATTTGAACGCCCTGACAGGTGAGTTGACGCCGCCCGGAATGGTTTGCTGGGCGCGGGCGAACAAGGTTTCGGAGCGGCTGATCATTTTCGAGGAGACGGGAGACGGGAGACGGGAGACGGGATTTTACGCGGCGTGCGCCAGCAACGGCGAATCAGCGGCAAAACAGTTGCGCGTAAGCGCGTGCAGCCTGCTCGATATCCGCTGTGCCGAACACGCCCTCGACCGCGGCTACCAGGTCCGCGCCCTGTGAAATCAACGCCGCTGCGTTAGCCGGCGTGATGCCACCGATAACGCAGACCGGCAGGTGCAGCCGCGCGTGCGCAGCGGGCAACAGATCGGCGGCGGCGGCCGGCGCGTCGGGCTTGGTCCGCGAAGGAAAGTAGCGGCCGAAGGCAATGTAATCTGCGCCATCGTCCTGCGCCGCCAGCGCGCGTTCGAGCGAGTTTGCGCAGCTCACGCCGATGATCGCGTCCGGCCCGAGCCGTGCGCGCGCTTCAGATAAAGGCGTGTCGCCGGCGCCGAGATGCACGCCGTCGGCGCCGCAGTCGGCGGCCAGTTCGACATCGTCATTGATGATCAGCAGCGCACCGTATTCATGGCACAGGCCGAGCAGGGCGTGCGCGTGGCGTGTGCGCGTGGCGGCGTCATGCCACTTGTCGCGGTACTGGATCAGCGCCGCGCCGCCCGACAAGGCCTGCGCAACGCCGGCCAGCAAATCCGCCGCGCTGCGACACAGGGTTTCCGAGGTGATGGCATAGAGTCCACGCAGGGCGGACGTGTGCGGATGCGCGTGGCGGGCTCTCATGGCAGCCGTCCGGGGATGCGGCGGCCGCGGCCCACGCTCAGCGCAGCTTGCAGGCTGGTCTGGGTATAACGCTGTGCCTGCAGGATCGCCTCCGGCATTGCTTCGCCCCGCGCCAGCCGCGTCGCCAGCGCTGCGGCGAGCGTGCAGCCGGCGCCGTGAAAAGTCTCGGCCAGACGCGGCCAACGGTAGTGCTGTGGTGCGGCGCCATCGCGATACCAGATATTGCAGACCTCGGCGCCGGCCTCGTCGCCGCCGGTGACCAGGATGTTGCGGCAGCCTTGACGCAATAGCACCTGTGCGCGGTCGGCATCGGTACCGGCCTGCGGCGCCAGCCGACGCGCTTCCGCGGCATTCGGCGTCAGCACGGTGACGCAGGGAAACAGCTGTGTCTGCATGGCGACGATGGTCTGTGTTCCGGCGAGCGTGGCCCCACCGCCGGCGCGCAGCACTGGATCGAGCACCAGCGGTATTTGTATTTGCAGTGCGGCGATCGCTTCGACGATGACCGGAATCTGCGCGGCTTCGCCCAGCAGGCCGATCTTGACTGCGGCCGGTGTGCAGTCCGCCAGCACGGTCTGCAACTGCTGCGCCAGCAGTACAGCCGGCACCGATTGCACACGCTGCACTTGGGCGGTGTCCTGCACAGTCAGTGCGGTGATCAGGCTGATGGCATGACCGCCGTTTGCCGCAACCGCTTCGATATCCGCGTGAATGCCGGCGCCGCCGACCGGATCATGCCCGGACAGACACAGCACCAATGGCTTGGAAGAAGTCATGCAGAATTTTCCTGGAGATCATCAGTCAGATGATTTGCGGCAGTGCACCATGCTTATACACAGTTGTCCACTGCTACGCGGCAAACCGTGCGCTGACGGTGTTTTTTCTTGAAAACACTGCTAAATGTCTGTAACTATATGATCATAATAAAATAACTGATCTGAACAGAAAATCACCCAAGAGCAAAAATCCATGAAGTCACACCGACTTAGGTGCTTCATGAATGGCTTGTCCACAAATTTATCCACAGATTATGTGGGTAATCTCAGCTTTCGTTTTGATAGCAGTAAGTTAGACGAAAGAGTTCAAGTACTGGGGCAGAGCGGGGGGCTTGCTCCTAGTGTGCTGCCGATGCCAGCTGCCGGGCGGGCCATGTTCCCGGCCCGACCGCTGGCGCTGGCGTCAAGCGCATCGACGTTCTGCCGCAAGCGCGGTGTGACGGGCGAGTGATTGCGCTGCCTTGCAGACCCGTCACCGGCACAGTGACTTCTCACAAGCAGGCGCGACGATGCAAATGTCGATGCCAAGACCGTTGGTCCCAGTGACCGGCGCGTGCCGCCAGCAGGATAAACGGCAAGGCAAAGCACCAGGCGCGGAGTAATCCGTCGGCTCCGGCCCGGGAAATTTTGTGACCGGTTTCTCATTGACCATTCACACAATCTGGGTATGCTGGCTCGAGTCCTGATTCTGTTTCAAAGGGACTCTAGGCGCGACGGGGCCGATGGAATCCCATGATCAGTTGGGGGACTGATGCCTGAGACCTACAAAATTGCTGTCGTGGGATCCGGCCCGGCAGGGTTGTCGGCCGCAGCGCGTGCGGCGCAGCAGGGCGTCAGTCACGTGCTGCTGGAGGCTGAGGCACATCTCAGCAACACCCTCTACCGTTACCAGAAAGGCAAGCACGTCATGGCCGAGCCCAACGTGCTGCCGCTGCGTGCACCGGTGCCGTTCAAAGCCGGCAGCCGCGAATCGATCCTCGATGCCTGGAATCAAGCTGCGGCCGGGCTCAAGGTCAATCTGCTGCATGGCGCTGAAGTCAGTGCGATCGGCGGCCGCAAGGGG
This sequence comes from Stenotrophobium sp., assembly GCA_050740035.1. GTDB lineage: Bacteria > Pseudomonadota > Gammaproteobacteria > Nevskiales > Nevskiaceae > Stenotrophobium. The sequence goes on from JBOICJ010000273.1 coordinate 2,863, forward strand.
GCGTTCGAGCTGACCTTGGCCGATGGCCGTAAATTTACCGCCGAACATGTGGTGCTGGGTATCGGCTTGCAAGGCAATATCCGCAAGCTGGGCTGTTCGGGCGAGGATGCGGCTTTCGTGCAGTACCAGCTCGACGATCCCGACGAATATCAGGACGAACGCATTGTCGTGGTCGGCGCCGGCGACGCTGCAATCGAAAACGCCCTGGCGCTGGCGCGGCGCAACAAGGTCACGATCATCAACCGTCGCGACGAGTTCGATCGCGCCAAAGACGGCAACAACAGCGCCATCCTCAAGGCGATCGAGGCCGGACAGGTCCAGTGCTTCTACAACAGTGGCATCGCCGAAGTGAAGGACAGTGGAGAGTCCCCGCGTGGATTGCTGCGGCTCAATACTGCCAATGGTCCCGCCGCGGTGCCGTGTGATCGCATCATCGCGCGCCTGGGCGCGGCGCCGCCACGCAAGTTTGTCGAAAGCTGCGGGGTGCTGTTTCCGAGCAACGATCCGGCGGCGGTGCCTGCGGTCTCCGAAACCTATGAGTCGAACGTGCCGGGTCTGTACATCATCGGCGCCCTGGCTGGATTCCCGCTGATCAAGCAAGCGATGAACCAGGGCTACGAGGTCGTCGAGTTTATCGAGGGCCGGCTTTGCGAGCCTGCTGACGAGCCGCTGCTGCAGAAGAAGTTCGCGGCGGTTGCGCGTTGGGGCACAGTCAACCAAGCGCTGGAACGCATCCGCCAGCGCGTGCCGGTGCTGGCGCCGCTGACGCCGCTACAGTTGCGCGAATTCATGCTCGACTCCGAGATGCGCACACCCCGGGCCGGTGAAATCGTCTTTGCGCTGAACGATTACACCAATACTTTTTTCTCGATTGTCGAGGGCGAGGTGGAAGTCCAGCTCGATGCTGCCGATTGCAGCAAGATCGCGCGTTTGAGCGCCGGCGATTTCTTCGGCGAGATGAGTCTGATCTCCGGGCGCCGCCGCTCGGCGACCGTGCGCGCAGGGCCGGAATGCGTGCTGATCGAAACGCCGCGCCGTTCGATGAACAAGTTGATCAACTCGGTGGCGGCGGTCAAGCGCGTGGTCGATGAAACTTTCATGCGCCGCGCGATTCAGACGCGGATTGCGCCGAGCGTACCGGTCGCAGCGCTGGTGCCATTGGTGGCCAGCGCCCGCATCGAGCGCTATCAGGCCGGCGAAGTGTTGTTCAGAGAGGGCGATCCGGGCGATTGCCTGCATCTGATCCGCAGTGGTTCTGTCACCATCTCGCGTCGTATCGAGGGGCGCGACATCGTGCTGGCCTATGTGGCGGCTGGACAGTACGTCGGTGAGATGGCGTTGATCAGCAAATTGCCGCGCGCAGCGACAGTCACCGCAGCGGTCGCCACCGAGTCCATTCGACTTGAAGGCAATGCGTTTGATGATCTGCTGGCGCAGCAACCGGAATTGCGCAGTCGAATCAAGGAACAGTATCGCACCCGTTTGGCCAGTAACGTTGATGCGCTGCAACGCCCGGAACGCGGTGGCGTCATCAGTTTTCTGATGGCGCAGGGGGTTGGCGAGGCGACTGACGTTCTGCTGATCGATGAATCGCTATGCGTGCGCTGCGACCAATGCGAGAAAGCCTGCGCCGCCACTCACGGCGGCGTCTCGCGCCTTGATCGCGAGGCCGGTGCCACTTACGAGAACATTCATATCCCGACCTCGTGCCGGCACTGCGAGCACCCACACTGCATGAAGGACTGCCCGCCCGATGCGATTCGTCGCGCGCCGACGGGTGAGGTGTACATCAGCGACGCTTGTATCGGCTGCGGCAACTGCGAGCGCAACTGCCCGTATGGCGTGATCCAGATGGGCGTCGAGCACGACCAGCAGCCCAGTCTGTGGCGTTGGATGTTGTTGGGCGGCCCTGAGCCCGGCGTCGAGATGCACGCTCATCATCCAGCAGGGGTCCAGAAAAAGGCCGCCAAGTGCGACATGTGCAAAGGCCTGAAGGGGGGAGCTGCCTGCGTGCGCGCCTGCCCAACCGGCGCGGCGCAGCGTGTCAGTCCCGAGCATTTCCTGCACGTCGCGCGGAAGCTCTGACATGGCGCGCGAGGGCCTTTCTCCTGCCGCCGATGCCGATGCGCCCGCTCCCGCCGGTTACTTGGCGCACGCCGGATTCCGCTATCTCTGGTTGTCCGTCGGGCTATGCCTGGCAGCGCTGATTGCCTATCTCTGGAGTCAACCCGCGGAGGGCGCCAATGGCGGCACCTGGCTGGGCTACACCCTGGGGGTGATCGGCGTTTTGCTGATTGCCGGATTGACGTTGCTGGGGGTTCGCAAGCGCAGCTACCGATCGAACCTCGGCAGCGTGCGCGGCTGGGCTTCGGCGCATGTTTACCTCGGGCTGGCATTGACGGTCGTGGTGACTTTGCACAGTGGGTTTCACTTTGGCTGGAATGTGCACACGCTCGCCTATGTGCTGATGCTGTTGGTCGTTGCCAGTGGCGTCTACGGCACGATCGCCTATTGGCGCTACCCGGCGCTGATTGCGGCGAATCGCGACCAGGGAACGCGCGAAATCTGGCTGGCTGAACTCGACGACATCAATCAGCAGTCGCTCAAGCTGTCGGATGGTCTTGATGCCAATGTCCACCGCGTGATCCTCGCTTCGATCGACCGTATACGCATCGGCGGCGATGTACGCGCACAACTATTCGAGGCGCGAACCGCCGACCGGCTTGGCTACGAGCGCATCGAACGCGAATTGACCACGACCGGCAGATTCACTACGCAGCAACTCAGTCCGTTCCTGCGTACGCAGACGGCCGCCTCGACCGTCGCGTTCATGGCGCAGGAAGTCGTGGGCGGTGAGCGGCAGCATGCACAAGCGCAGAAACTGCTCGACCTGCTGACGCGCCGCCGCGACCTCGTCGCCCGCATCAATCGCGATATCCGCATGCACGCCCGCATGCAGATCTGGCTGTATCTCCATGTGCCGCTGACCTTTGCGTTGTTGGCTGCACTGGTGGCCCACATTGTCTGCGTCTTTATCTACCGCTAAGGGATGATCCGGTGCGCATCCTGATTCGCAGGTGGGTCCAGCAAGCCGGGCAGCGTACCGCGGCAGACCGTACGATCGACGTCAAGCGGCTGCGGATCGGCCGTGGAACCGATCAGGACATAGAACTGGCGGATTTACGCGTGGCGCTGACGCACGCCGAGATCGTGCAAAACGAACGTCATGCGATGTTGTTGGCGCATGGCCGCGCGATCATGACGGTCAACGACGAATCGGTGACCGAGCACAAACTGCGCAGAGGCGATGTCATCGACATCGGTCGTTTTCGTTTGTTCGTAGCGCCAGCGCCGGCAGGCACCGATTTTCAAATTGAAGTCGAGGAGCGGATTTCGTCAAGCGACGACAGCAACGTCCGACGCTATCGGAAGCTGACGCTCGCCGGTACCGGATTGTCGCGGCGCATGCCGTCGTGGGCACTGTTCATCATCGTTCTGTTTCTGGGATTGCTACTACCCGCCGGGCTGCGCTTCGGATTTTCGAATCCGGCGCCGGCAACGGTTACTGCGCTGCGACCTGCGACTGGATCGGCGTTTCTACATGCAGACCGAGTGTGGTTGTCCGGCAGATTCAGCGATGCGCATGCTTATTTCAAGGCCGATTGTGCCAATTGTCATCAAGTGCCGTTCACGCGTGTGCGCGACAGCGCCTGCCAGGCCTGTCATCGGGACGCGCATGCGCACGTCAAAGACAAACGCTGGCTGGCGCAGCCCATCGTTGCACAGGCGCGATGCACGGATTGTCATCAGGAACATCATGGCAACGCTGGGTTGGTGCGCCACGACGATGCACTGTGCAGCGCCTGCCACGCGCAGCCGCAGCAGCATTTCCCCGGCAGTCGCATGACTGCAACGACGTCATTCTCGAAACAGCATCCGCCATTTACCCCGCTGGTAGCCCGGTATCAATCGGAGACAGAAACATTCCGCTGGATTCAGGTCCGCATGGACTCACCGACGGAGTTGCATTCGCAAACCAATCTGAAATTTCACCACAGCCAGCATCTCGACCCGCACGGAATTCCATCGCCAAGTGGCATGCGGACTCTGCACTGCAACGACTGCCATGTGCCCGATGCCTCTGGCGTGTCGTTCAGGCCGGTGGCGATGCAGCGTGATTGTGCGGGCTGTCACCGGCTTGATTTCGACCCTGGCGAGCCGCAGCGGACCGTGCCACACGGCGATCCACGGCAGGTCATCAGCGTCATACGCGACTTCTACGCCCATCAGGCTTTGAGCGGCAGGATGCGCGAGGCGGAGGCGTCCACTGCGACCGGCGACGCGCCGCATACGAATCACCCGGCGGCGGCGGTGACGACAGCCATGCGGGCGTGGGCGGATCAGCGTGCGTCACAGGCGATTACCGAGGTGTTCACCGTTCGTAGCTGCGTGGTGTGTCACACCGTCGAACCGACCGGAAATGCCGCTGTGCCGTATCGAGTGCTGCCGGTAGCATCGCCGGTGAGTCAGCGATTGACCGGTGCGAGAATATTCAATCATGCACTGCATCGCGCTGAACCATGCTCAAGCTGCCACGTTGCTGCAAAATCGCAGGCAACGGCCGATGAGCGCTTGCCGGATATCAAGCGTTGCCGCGATTGTCATGGCGATCCCGGCAGCGGCGCGATGGTGCAATCGACATGCGTCGATTGTCACGGTTACCACCAGAAGGGAAGTGTCGGTGCCGCGGCGATACGCCCGCAGTTGTCATTCATCAAACCGGAGGCGCAGCCACCATGATGCCTCGATCGTTTTGTCGAATCCGGTCCGTTAATTTTGCTGTGGCCTGGCTGATCGGAACGATTTGTGCTGCCATTGCCGTATCTGCGTCAGCCAGTACGGCGAACGAGGCCGACGCAGGGGTTGGGACGCAGACCCCGCAGTTGCAGATGACCTGGCAGCTGGGCGCAACCCCCGCTTCAGTCCCGGCGCCGCCGGCACCCCCCCTCGGCGTTAAATCCGCAGCAGATGCGCCGGCGATTGCTGGCGGGGGTTACGCGGATCAATCGCGCGGCATTCCCTACGATCGATCGCTGTTCGGGCCAGACCCGGCCTATCCAGACCACTACGCGGCCGCAGCGCAGTGGGCGATCTACGGCGACAAACAAAAGATCGAGAACAGTCCACGCCCGCTGTTCGAATTTGGTTACCCGCAGTATGCGGCCGGGCCGCTGCCGCCAGCGCGGAACTGGTTTGGTGCAAAAAATCTGGCGCGGCCACAGTTCATGGTATTCGGAGACTGGCGCACAGCGGTGGCTGCCAACGACGCCGGCGGTGATCGGATCGGGCAGCTTGCGACTCGCCTGAACCTCGACTTCGATCTTGCACTGACCTCGACCGGGCGGCTGCATTGGTCGATGCGGCCTCTGGACCAAAACGGGCGATTTACCCGTTACCAGTTTTCCGATCAGAAACCCGGAGCGAACAATGGTTTCACCAGTGAGCTTAACGGTCACCTGAAAACGGTGTTCTTCGAAGGCGATCTTTCCGCCATCACTGCGGGTTTGACCGATCGCGATCAACACTGGGATCTGCCGTTTGTGGTCGGCTTCATGCCGTTGTTTGTGCAGAACGGCGTCTGGATGAACGCGGCGGTGACCGGCGGCGCTTTTTCCATTCCGGCACGCAGCAGTCGTTTGTTCGACATCAGTAATCTGGACGTGACTTTCTTCGGGGCCGGGGGTCTGGTCTCATCGCCCGCCCTGCGCAAGGCCGATGGCACCCTGGATCAGAATGCCGGGCGGGTGTTCGGCGCGACAATGTTTGCCGAAATGCTGACCGGTTATTTGGAGGCTGGCTACGGCTATACCCACGATACCCGCCATTTTGCCGGCGGCGGCGATTTCAGTTACCACAATCTGACGCTGGCGTTTACGCGCCGCTATGCCGGCCTGATCTCCAACAGTGTTCGCGTGATCGCAAATTTCGGACAGAAACCGCCGCCCGGCGCAGCACACACCGCCGACGGTTACCTGATTCTGGTCGAAAATTCGTTTATAACGCGACACGAGCTCACGCTGGTGCCGTATCTCAACCTCTGGTATGGCCAGCATCACCCACAGTCGCTGTTGCGTGCGGCGGATGCCGGTGGCGTGCTGGCTAATACGGGTATCAATTTCCAGACCGATGGTCTCACCGGATTTCCCGATCTCGACGCCAGTGCGCAAGATACCTTCGGCGGTGCGCTGGGCATCGAATATCTGTTTAACCTCGACCGGCAGGTCGTGGCCGAGGTTTCAGGCGTTTTCCCGCATGGCGATGACAGCATCAAGCGTCCCGCGCAAGGCGAGCAGTATGCTTTGGGCCTGCGCTTCCAGCAGAACCTGGGTAAGGCCTGGATTCTGCGCAGCGACTACACCTACGGGATTCGCGGCGGTGGCCAGCCGGATTTCAACGGCGTGCGACTGGAAATCCGGCGTAAGTTCTGAGGGATAAGCCATGAACCGCCCTATGTTTTTCTTTGCTGTTATCTTGCTGCTGGTCAGCGGACGCACCTTCGCCGATCAGTCGCTCCACTCGACGGCGACGACAGGGGCGGACCCGCACGCTGATGTTTTTGCCAAGACGTCTTTTCCAAGTGCACAAGCTTGTGCCGGCTGTCACCCCAAAGTGTTCTGGGAATGGTCGATGTCGAACCATGCCTACGCGGCGGTCTCGCCGATGTTCCAGAAGTTCGAGCAGACCATCAGCACGCTGTCCTCTGGCACCATCGGCACTTTCTGCGTGCGCTGCCACCAGCAGGTCGGTACGCAGATGGGAGCGCCGCGCGAGAAGGCGCTGTGGGATCTCCCCGAAGTCTCTCGCGAAGGCATCACCTGCGTCACTTGCCATCGGGTGAATAAAGAGTTCAACAAGGTCAACGGCGAGCGCGAGGTCCTTCCCGGCAGCATCCACGATCCGGTCTACGGCGCGGGCCTTGCCAAGGACTACGCCGAGGTCGCGAATCATCCGGATCGTTATGGCATCTCACTGTCGCCGGAAACGAAGGGGCGGCCAATCCACGCCGCGCCGATCACGTTCAAGCCGATCGCGCGCTCGGAATTCTGCGTGTCCTGTCATCAGGTTGCGGTGCATCCGGGGATCAAGCTGGAGGTGGTGTGGGATCAGTACCGCGATTCACCCGCCTTGGCCAAGGGCGTCCAGTGCCAGGACTGTCACATGGGTAAAGTGCCGGGTGTCGATGCCGGTTACGAGACCTGGCCGGTGGCGATCGTCAATGGTCAGGTGATCGACCCGGATCAGCGCCACTACAACCACATGTTCTACGGGCCGGGGTATTCCATCGCCCATGCCGGGCTGTTTCCGTTCAATCCCAAAGCGCTGCGCTGGAGTATCCCGCAGTGGCTGGCGTTCGATGCGCGTGCAGGCTGGGGCAAGTCGGATTGGGAGGCGCAGTTGGCAGCCGGCAAGATCGCCGCGCCGGACTTTCCGCAGGAGTGGCGTTTGCGTGCAGATCGTGAACAGGCGCGTCGCATCATTGACGACAACAACAAGCTGCTTACGGTCAAGCGCCATTCACGGATTGCCGTGATGGAAAATGGTTCACGGATTGTCGGGCCGATTTTCGATGATCCCCCGAGCGTCAATCAATCTCTGCGCTTCCACTACAAGATTATCAGCACCAATGCAGGACACAATCTGCCTTCGGGGTCTCTGGGGGCGCAACCTGAGATATGGCTGAACGTGGTGTTGATCGGCCCCGACGGCAAGCGCCTGTTCGAGTCCGGCTACGTCGATTCCAATGGCGACATGGCCGATCTGCATTCGCTGGACTACGCCAAGGGCAAGATCGCACTGGACGACCAACTGTTCAACCTGCAGAGCAAGTTTCTGACGACCAACGTGGTCGGAACCGACCGTGAAATGTATCTGCCGGTGAATTTCGATTTCGACCAATTGCCCTTTATTCGTCCGTCTGGCGTGCCGACCACGGTGCTCAATCATCCGCCGTTCATTCGCATGGAGCAGCGCAGTATCCCGGCGTTGGGAGAACGCAACGCCGATTACAGCGTCCCGGCCGATCGGATCAAAAAGCCGGGCAAGTACATCCTTCAAGTGCGGCTGCGTTCGCGCTCCGAACCGATCTATTTCATGCGTTTCTGTGGTGCGACCCAGGATATGGAACAGACCATGAACGAACGCATGATCGACATCCATCCACAGGCCGTCGAGTTCGACATCAAATAAATCCTATGGACGAACGCACATGAACCCATCAAGAAAGATTCGTCATTATCTCCACGCTGTCGCGCTGATTGCGTTTGTATTGCCTCTGCACGGCGTCTATGCGGCTGATGACTCAATGGCGCGGCATCCGGGCGTCACCCACCTGGGAGTTGTGAGCTGTGCGCAAAGCACATGCCATGGGTCGGCAAGCGCGTGGGCCACTTCTTCGGTGAACCAGAACGAATATTTCGCATGGCGGGACCATGACCCGCATGCCAAAGCCTATGAGGCACTGACCGGCAAAAAGGGCCGTGCCATCGCTGCCCGACTGGGCGGAGCTGCGGCGAGCGACATGCCGCTGTGTCTGGGCTGTCATACGGATAATGTCCCGGTGGCACAGCGAGGGGAGCAATTCAATCTTGACCGAGGCATTGATTGCGAGTCCTGTCATGGTGGCGCGCAGAAGTGGATCGGGCTGCATTACCTGCAAAATGCCGATCTTTCATCGATGCAATCGCTGGGCATGTATCCGACGTGGGAGCCAAAGGCGCGCGCGGCATTGTGCGTGAGCTGCCATGAGTTCGGCGCGCGCGGGGGCGACCATCGTCTGATGGCGGCTGGGCACCCGCGTTTCCCGGATGACCTGGCGGCCTACCTGCAGAAATGGCCCAAGCACTACACCGTGGACGACGATTACATTCGTCGCAAACATCCCGTCACCGATAGCGTGCAAACGGGCCTTTACCGGTTGCAGCATGCGATCGACTGGTCTGCGGCGCTGGCGGCGTCGGAAGTGCGCCCGCGGGGAATACTGCCGGAGTTCAGTTTTCTACGGTGCAATAGCTGCCATCGGGCGGCCAAGGTAACGGACTCGAACTTGATCGATCATCCGCAGCTGAATGATGCCGCGTTACGTGATCTACTGACTGCGCCGGGTGCCATTGGAGCGCCGCAGCGGACCGAAATCGAGCGCTATCTCAAACAACTGTCGCAGGCCTTGGCGGGAGGCAGTCGCACCGATTACACGGCTGCCGCAGTTGCGCTGCATGGCGCACTTCCAAAGCGGGAGATTGCCGGCCCTCAGCCCTGATGCGTTCAGGGCTCGACGCTTGCGCACGCTTGATGGCACGACGCTGGAATCTCGTGTGATCGGGTGTCGTTGACGCAATCACGCGTCGCTACGCGATTGCGTAACCCGGAAAAACGGGCACAGAGCGGCCTTTGTCGATGATGCGAGGACTCAGGGAGCCGCCAGATAGTTCAGGCCCAATTGGTTCATCTGTTGCTGAATCCAGTCAGCGCGGGTCTGCACATAGAGCGAAGGTGCTCCCGCCCGGAAGCGGTCGGGATTGGGCAACACGGCCGCCAGCAGCGCGCATTCCCCTGGGCTGAGCTGGCTGGCGGATTTGTGCCAGTAGCGGTGCGCGGCCGCTTCGACGCCGTAGGTGTTTGGCCCGAACTGGGCGATGTTGAGATAAACCTCGAGGATGCGTTGCTTGGGCCAGAGCGTTTCCAGCAGCACGGTGTAATAGGCCTCGACTCCCTTGCGCAGCCAGGTCCGGCTCGGCCACAGGAACAGATTCTTCGCAGTCTGCTGGCTGATGGTGCTGGCACCACGCTTGCGCCGGTGCGTGAGATTGTGTTCCCGCGCATCCTCGATCGCCTCGACATCGAAGCCGTGGTGATACGGAAATTTCTGGTCTTCCGCCGCCACCACCGCAAGCCCGGCCCAGCGCGAGATTTTCTCCATCGGCACCCAGTCGTATTCGACCGGCGAATGCTTTTTGCTGTCGATCAGATTGTCGATGCGCTGTTCGAGGATAAATGCGCTGATCGGCACCGGCAGCCAGCGGAAGACGACGACCGGCAGCGCGCTCAACAGGAACAGCGCCAATACAGTGATGAGCAGGATTCGTTTCATAAAAATTGGGGACAGACCCCAATTAATCAGATTAATTGGGGTCTGTCCCCAATTTTATGGCAATCCAAGATTACGCCACAGTCGCAGCGTCGGCTCCGACTGGTTCAGCGTGTAGAAGTGGATGCCGGGGCAACCGTTGTCGAGCAGCGTGCGGCACAGGCGGGTGACCACGTCGAGACCGAAGTCCTGCAGCGCTTGCTTGTCGTCCTGGTACTGTTCCAGCCGCAGACGCACCCAGCGCGGAATCTCGGCGCCACAGGCGGCGGAGAAGCGCGTCAGCTGTGCATGGTTGGTGATCGGCATGATGCCGGCGACGATCGGAATCCTGATTTGCGCTCGCTCGCAGCGGCCGATGAAATCGAGATAGCTGTCGGCGTTGTAAAAATACTGCGTCACCGCGCCGTTCGCGCCGGCTTCGACCTTGCGGCGGAAGTTGTCGAAATCGGCGTCGGGGTGGAGGGCCTGTGGGTGCATCTCCGGATACGCCGCGACTTCGAGATGAAAATGATCGCCGTGGGTTTCGCGGATGAAACCGATCAGCTCGTTGGCGTAGTGCAATTCGCCCGGTGCGGCCAGGCCGGTGGCGGTCGCCGGCAGGTCGCCGCGCAGCGTGACCAGCCGCGTGACGCCCATTTCACGGTACTGGTCGAGCAGCACCTTGATTCTGGCGCGCGTCGAGCCGATGCAGGAAATATGCGGCGCGGCTTCGATGCCCGTGGTCTGCCGCACCATCCGCACGGTTTCGCTGGTGCCATCCTGGGTCGAGCCACCGGCGCCGAAAGTCACCGAGAAATATTTTGGTTTGACCGCGGCAAGTTTCTGCACGACCGCAGGCAGTTTCGCCACGCCTTCGGCAGTGCGCGGCGGAAACAGCTCGAAGGAAAATGAAAGTTCCTGTGTCATCCCACCCATCCGTAGGGTCCCCGAGTGCGGGGATAAACGGGTTAGCCGCGTGGCGGCGTAACCCACCGAAACCGCGAAAGGTGGGTTACGCGATAAAGCCGCTAACCCACCCTACGTTTTAGCTTTTACTCAGCACTTGGCACTGCTTTTAATACCGATAGTGATCCGGCTTATACGGCCCTTCCACCGGCACGCCGAGATAAGCGGCCTGATCTGCGGTGAGCTTGGTCAGCTTGACGCCGATCTGCCCCAGGTGCAGGCGCGCGACCTCTTCATCGAGCTTCTTGGGCAGGCGGTACACGGTCTTTTCATACGTGTCCTTGTGCGCCCACAGGTCCATCGCCGCGAGGGTCTGGTTCGAGAACGAGTTGGACATCACGAACGATGGATGGCCGTGCGCGCAACCGAGATTGATCAGGCGGCCTTCGGCGAGCACGTAGATCGACTTGCCCGAATCCGGAAACGTGTAGCGGTCGGTCTGCGGCTTGATGGTGTCGCGCACCGCGCCGGAGGCGTTGAGGCGGTCCATCTGGATCTCGTTGTCGAAGTGGCCGATGTTGCACACCAGCGCGTTGTTCTTCATCGTCTTCATGTGTTCGAGGCTGATGATGTCGCGGTTGCCGGTGGTGGTGACGTAGATGTCGGCGAACGGCAGCACGTCTTCGATAGTTTTGACCTCGAAGCCTTCCATCGCCGCCTGTAGTGCATTGATCGGATCGATTTCCGAGACGATCACGCGCGCGCCGAGGCAGCGCAGCGAATGCGCCGAACCCTTGCCGACATCGCCGTAACCGGCGACGAACGCGACCTTGCCGGCGATCATCAGATCGGTGGCGCGCTTGATGCCGTCGGCCAGCGATTCGCGGCAGCCGTAGAGGTTGTCGAACTTGCTCTTGGTCACCGAGTCGTTGACGTTGATCGCCGGCACCAGCAGCTTGCCGGCTTCCATCATCTGGTAGAGACGGTGCACGCCGGTGGTGGTTTCTTCGGAGACGCCGCGCCAGTCCTTGACCACGCGGGTCCAGAAGCCCGGACGTTCCTTGGCGACTTTCTTCAACAGGTCCTTGATGACCTTGATTTCGTGGTTGTCGGAGGGTGTGTCCACCCACTTGTCGCCGTGTTCCAGCTCGTAGCCTTTGTGGATCAGCAGGGTAACGTCGCCGCCGTCATCGACCACCAGTTCCGGGCCGCCGAGCGCGCCGTCGGGCAGCTTGTGCGTGAGTGCGTCCAGCGTGCAGTCCCAGTACTCTTCCAGCGTCTCGCCTTTCCATGCGAATACCGGTGTGCCGGCGGCAGCGACGGCGGAGGCGGCGTCGTCCTGCGTCGAGAAAATGTTGCACGAGGCCCAGCGCACCGAGGCGCCGAGCGCGGCCAGCGTTTCCAGCAGCACGGCGGTTTCCTTGGTCATGTGCAACGAGCCGGTGAGGCGCACGCCCTTCAGCGGCTTGAGCGGCGCGTACTTGGCGCGGATGGACATCAGGCCGGGCATTTCTTCCTCGGCCATGTGCACGCGCTTGCGGCCGAATTCGGCCAGGGACAGGTCGCGGACTTTGAAATCGGTGAAGTTGTTTTTAACGACTGCGTTCATGCGGAATTCCTATGTAGGGTGGGTTAGCGCCTTCAGGCGCGTAACCCACCATGTCGCGGGGCTGGTGGGTTACACCGCAAAAAGTGCGGCTAACCCACCCTACGATTGTTTACTTGATGGTCTTGGCGTCGGCCTTGAGTGCCTCGGCCTTGTCGGTCTTTTCCCAGGAAAAGGCGGTGAACTTCTCGCCATTGGCCAGAGTGACGTCGTAGGGCTTGCGGCCGAAGTGACCGTAGCTGGCAGTGGCCTGATACATCGGGTGGATCAGGTCGAGCATCTTGAGAATGCCGTAAGGGCGCAGGTCGAAATGCTTGCGCACCAGCTTCTCGAGCTTCGCGTCGGAAATCGTGCCGGTGCCGAAGCTGGTGACGAAGATCGAGGTCGGCTCGGCGACGCCGATGGCGTAGCTGACCTGTACTTCGCACTTCGCGGCCAGACCGGCGGCGACAATATTCTTAGCGACATAACGCGCGGCGTAAGCGGCGCTGCGATCCACCTTGGACGGATCCTTGCCGGAGAAGGCGCCGCCGCCGTGGCGCGCCCAGCCGCCGTAGGTGTCGACGATGATCTTGCGGCCGGTCAGGCCGCAGTCGCCGACCGGTCCGCCGATCACGAAGTTGCCGGTCGGATTGATGTGAATCTTGGTGGCCTTGCTGATCAGCTTGGCGGGAATCACCGGCTTGATGATCTCTTCCATCACGCCTTCGCGCAGGGTCTTGAGCTTGACCTCCGGGCCGTGCTGGGTGGACAGCACCACCGCGTCCACACCGATCACGGCGCCCTGCTCGTTGTAGCGCAGGGTGATCTGGCTCTTGGCGTCCGGGCGTAGCCACGGCAGCTTGCTGTTCTTGGCCTTGCGCACCTTGGCCTGCTGTTCGACCAGGCGGTGCGAATAGTAGATCGGCGCCGGCATCAGTTCGCGGGTGTCGTCGCAGGCGTAGCCGAACATCAGGCCCTGATCGCCGGCGCCCTGTTCCTCGGGCTTCTTGCGGTCGACGCCCATGTTGATGTCGGGCGACTGCTTGCCGATCAGGTTCATCACCGCGCAGGTGGCGCCGTCGAAGCCGACGTCGGACGAGGTGTAGCCGATGTCGGAGATGACCTTGCGGGTCAGCGCTTCGAGGTCGATCCAGGCGCTTGTGGTGATTTCGCCGGCGACGATGGCGACGCCGGTCTTGACCAGCGTTTCGCAGGCGACACGCGCGCGCTTGTCCTGCGCGACGATGGCGTCGAGCACGGCATCCGAAATCTGGTCGGCGACCTTGTCCGGATGGCCTTCGGAAACGGACTCAGAGGTAAAGAGATATTCGCTCACGGCAAGAGACCTCAATGAAAAGTGGTGGAGACCCAAAGGCTCACGAGCGGTATGCTTCGCGAGTTACAACTATCTGTTCATACGGATAGGCGGATATCTTAGAGGAATCGCAGGCGCTGCGCATCCTGTTCCGCCCGTATGCCGCATCGTCAGGCCGGCACCCGCAATTGGCCCGGCTGCCGTCACCCGCTATGGGCTTGTTCCATCAAAAAACTGTTATATTTAATTATATTATAATTAATATATTACATATAATATAACATGCAATAAGCGTATTGCCGACAAAGCGGGTGCGCTGTTCCTTGCTCCCGGCGCGCTTAAACAGGAAAATGCGCGGCTCCGGCGACATCCATGTAAAAACTTTGCGTCGTTCACGACGCGGTTTTCAAGAAAAGCGAACCAACCGAATGCTCACGAGATCGAATCTCGCCAACGCGATCCGCGCCCTGTCGATGGATGCGGTGGAAGCCGCGAAATCCGGACATCCCGGCCTGCCGATGGGCATGGCGGACGCGGCCACCGTCCTGTTCCTGAAATTCCTGAAATTCGATCCGACCGATCCGCACTGGCCCGACCGCGACCGATTCGTGCTCTCGGCCGGGCACGGCTCGATGCTGCTCTATGCGCTCCTCTATCTGACCGGCTACCCGGAGATGACGATCGAGGAGATCAAGAACTTCCGCCAGCTCGGCTCGCGCACCGCCGGCCATCCAGAGCTTGGTCATGCACCCGGCATCGAGACCACCACCGGCCCGCTGGGCCAGGGCATCGGCAATGCCGTCGGCATGGCGCTGGCCGAGCGCCTCCTCAACGCGCGGCTTGGCTCGGGCATGGTCGACCACCACACGTACTGCATGTGCGGCGACGGCGACCTGATGGAAGGCATCAGCCAGGAAGTCATCTCGCTCGCCGGTCATCTGGCGCTGGGCAAGCTGATCCTGCTCTACGACGACAATTCCGTCTCCATCGACGGTCCCACCAGCATGGCGACCGGCGACGACCAGGTCGCGCGCTTCAAGGCTTCCGGGTGGAACGC
>JBOICJ010000274.1:0-7600 GCA_050740035.1 Stenotrophobium sp.
GCACAATCCCGAGTTCACCATGCTGGAGTTTTATCAGGCCTACGCCGATTACCGCGAACTGATGG
The DNA here is from genome assembly GCA_050740035.1 of Stenotrophobium sp. GTDB lineage: Bacteria > Pseudomonadota > Gammaproteobacteria > Nevskiales > Nevskiaceae > Stenotrophobium. Next base: position 66 of record JBOICJ010000274.1, read on the forward strand.
ACCTGATCGAAAATCTGCTGCGCGACCTGACCTTGGCGGTGCACGGCTCAGGACAACTGAACTACCAGGGTCGTGAATACGACATGGAAAAGCCGTTCAACCGTTGGACCATGCGCGAGGCGGTGTTGCAGTTCAATCCGAAGATGGATGCTGCGCAGATGAACGAGCACGGCTATCTCGCGGATCAGGCGCGGCAACTGCGCTGCGACGTCAAACCCGGTTATGGCAACGGCAAACTGCTGACCGAGATTTTCGAGAAGACGGTGGAAGCCAACCTGCTCGATCCCACGTTCATCACCGAGTACCCGACCGAAGTGTCGCCACTGGCGCGGCGCAATGACGACAACCCGGAAGTCACCGATCGTTTCGAGTTCTTCGTCGGTGGCCGCGAAGTCGCCAATGGCTTTTCCGAGTTGAACGATCCCGACGACCAGGCCGCGCGTTTCAAGGCGCAGGTCACGGCCAAGGAAGGCGGCGACGACGAGGCGATGTTCTTCGACGCCGATTACATCCGCGCGCTCGAATACGGCCTGCCGCCGACCGCCGGCGCCGGCATCGGCATCGACCGGCTGGTGATGTTCCTCACCGATTCGCCGAGCATTCGCGATGTGCTGCTGTTTCCGCAGATGCGGCCCGAGGCGTAGCCGTTCGCGACGAATCAAAATCCATGGGTGCGAATGCTCCGGACAGTAATGCGGCTGGATTAAACCTGCTGCCACCGAATGTCAGCGTGCGTCGTTTGGTGTTTACGCTGGCAGCGATCATCGCCATCGGCCCGCTATCCATCGACATGTACCTGCCGAGCCTGCCCGCGTTGCAGGCGCATTTCGGCACCGATACCGCGGCGACGCAACTGACGCTGTCGGCGTATTTCATCGGCCTCGCCATCGGTCAGATGATCTATGGTCCGGTCTCTGATCGTTTTGGTCGCAGACGGCCGCTCTTGTTCGGATTGTGTCTGTACAGCGCGGTATCACTGGGCTGCGCCTACGCGCCGAGTATGGACAGCCTGATCCTGCTGCGCTTCCTGCAGGCGCTGGGCGGCTGTGCCGGCATGGTCATCACCCGCGCGATGGTGCGCGACTGCTTCCCGCCGCAGGAGATGGCGCGCATCCTGTCGACGCTGGTGCTGATCATGGGCGTGGCACCGATCATGGCGCCGCTGGTCGGCGGGCAGATTTTCCTGCTGCTGGGCTGGCGCGCGATCTTCCTGGTGATGGTGGTCTACAGCCTAATCTGTCTCGCCTCCATCGCCATTGGCATCCCGGAAACCAGTCGCAATCGCTCCGGCGCGCTCAGTTTGAGCGGCGTGCTGGGCGGTTATCTGCGGCTGCTGCGTCATCGGCGCTTCATGGGCTACGCGCTCGCCGGCGGCGTCGCGCAGTCCGGCATGTTCGCCTACATCTCGGCGTCGTCGTTCGTCTTCATCGAGGTCTACGGTGTCTCGCCGGCGCATTTCGGCTGGCTGTTCGGCCTCAACGCCTTCGGCTTGATCACCGCCGCGCAGGTCAACTCCTTCATGTTGCGCCGCTATCGCGCCGAGCATGTGCTGCGCATGGCGCTCACCGTCAACGCTGCCTGCGCCGTGGCGATGCTGGTCACGGCGATCACCGGCTTCGGCGGATTCATCGGCATCCTCGTGCCGCTGTTCTGCGGCATGAGCAGTCTGGGATTTTCATTCCCCAACTCCACCGCCGGCGCGATGGCGCCGTTCGGCGACCGCGCCGGCATGGCCGCGGCCCTGCTGGGCACCTTGCAATTCGTCCTCGCATCCATCTCCGGCGCCGCGGTCGGCGTCCTGTTCAACGGCACTGCATTACCGATGGCCGCCGTCATGTGCGTCTGCGCGCTGAGCGCGCGATTGCTGTTGCAGTGGCTGGTGCCGGCGCCGGTGGCGCCGCTGGTGAAGTGAGGAGCGGTTGGCGTCGCCAACGTCGGTTTCAGCCCAGGCGTACGCGTTCTCGATACTCCGCCGGCGCATTGGACATTACATCCGGCAAGATGTGGTGCGGGTTGTGGACGGTGCGCGGGAACAGGCCGTAGTTGGACGGCAGCACGCGCAGCACGTCGCCGGACTTGCACTGCAGTGCATAGAGATCGAGATGCGACAACTCGACCTCGGCTTCGATGCCGTTTGCCAGCAGGCGCACGGTCAGCCGCACGATGGCGCCGGTGCGTTGCACGCCGAGCACCGTCGCGTCGAAACCGGGGCTACTGGCCTCGACCACGCGCAGATCGTGCGGGCGGACGTAAACATCCACCGCGCCATTGGGATGAATGCCGCCGGTTTCCAGGATCAGTTCAGTGCCGTCCACGCGCAGACGTCGCTCCTGCACCTGGCCGGGCAGGATGTTGACGCTGCCGAGGAAGTCGAACACGAAGGGCGTCGCCGGGTGCTCGTAGACTTCGCCGGTGGTGCCGACCTGTTCGATGCGGCCGCGGTTCATCACGACGACACGGTCGGCCAGTTCCAGCGCTTCTTCCTGATCGTGGGTGACGAAGATCGTGGTGTAGCCGGTCTTGTCGTGCAGTTCGCGCAGCCAGCGGCGCAGATCCTTGCGCACCTTGGCGTCGAGTGCGCCGAACGGTTCGTCGAGCAGCAGCACGCGCGGTTCGATGGCGAGCGCACGCGCCAACGCCACACGCTGACGCTGGCCACCGGAGAGCTGCGCCGGAAAGCGTTGGTCCAGCCCGGCGAGTTGCACCAGCTCCAGCAGTTCCAGCACACGCTTGCGGATCGCATCTTCTTTCGGCCGCTGCTTGCGGCTGCGCACGCGCAGACCGAAGGCGACGTTCTCGAACACGGTCATGTGCTTGAACAGCGCGTAGTGCTGGAACACGAAGCCGACGCGGCGCTCGCGGATCGGCCGGTTGGCGATGTCTTCGTCGCCGAACAGGATGCTGCCGCAATCCGGGAATTCGAGGCCGGCGATGCTGCGCAGCAGTGTCGTTTTTCCAGAGCCGGACGGGCCGAGCAGCGCGATCAGTTCGCCGGAGCGGATGTCGAGATCGACGCCGGACAGGGCCGGGAAGCTGCCGAAGGTTTTGTGTATCTGGCGAATCTTGATGTCCATGTAAAAACTCTAGCTATGTTTGTTGCTGGTCTTGAAAGTCCGGGCCACGGATGGCCCGGTGCTTGTCAGGGATGACACTCGTTCGACACTAATGCCTGCGCGTGGTGGCGAGTTCGTCGCCATGACGCCATTCCAGATAGGTCTTCAGCCCTAGCGTGATCAGCGCGAAGATCGCCAGCAGCGAAGCCACCGCGAAGGCGCCAGCGAACTGGTATTCGTTGTAGAGGATTTCCACATGCAGCGGCATGGTGTTGGTCTGTCCGCGGATGTGGCCGGAGACGACGCTGACCGCGCCGAACTCGCCCATCGCGCGCGCCGTGCACAGCAGCACGCCGTACAGCAGTCCCCAGCGGATGTGGGGCAGGCTGACGCGCCAGAACGTCTGCCAGCCGTTGGCGCCCAGCGACAACGCCGCCTGTTCGTGATCCGTGCCCTGTTCCTGCATCAGCGGAATCAACTCGCGCGCGATGAACGGGAAGGTCACGAAGATCGTCGCCAGCACGATGCCCGGCACCGCGAAGACAATGCTGATGTCGTGAGCTTGCAACCACGGCCCGGCCCAGCCCTGACGGCCGAAGATCAGGATATAGACCAGACCGGCGACCACCGGCGACACCGAGAACGGCAGGTCGATCAGCGAGATCAGCAGCGACTTGCCGCGGAACTGGAACTTGGTAATCGCCCAGGCCGCAGACACGCCGAACACCAGGTTGAGCGGCACGGCGATGGCGGCAACGAACAGCGTCAGGCGAATCGCCGATAGCGCATCGGGATCGCCGATCGCATTGGCGTAAGTTTTCCAGCCTTTGCTCAGCGCCTCGGCGAAAACTGAAATCAGCGGTAATAACAGGAAACCGAGCAGGAACATCAGCGCGATGCCAATCAGCAGGTTCTGCACCCAGCACTGTTCGGTGATGGCGACGTTGCGGCGTGCGAGCGGGCCTTCTGGCCGGAACTCGGGCGGCAATGGCGGCAGGTCTTGCAGGGTTGCGTCAGCGAAGTGGGACATGGGTCGATCCGATAGACATTAATTCTTGTGGCCGTGACGGCTGCGCGCCAACAGTTGCAGGCCGTTGATCGCCAGCAGCAAGCTCAGTGACAGCGTCAGCATCGCGACCGCCACCGCGCTGGCGCCGGCGTAGTCGAATTCCTCGAGCTTGATGACGATCAGCAGCGGCGCGATCTCGCTGACCATCGGCATGTTGCCGGCGATGAAGATGATCGAACCGTATTCGCCCGCGGCGCGTGCGAAGGCCAGCGTGAAGCCGGTGAGAATCGCCGGCAGCACCGCCGGCAGGATCACGCGGGCGACAGTCTGCAAACGGTTGGAGCCCAGTGAGGCGGCAGCTTCTTCCAGTTCCTTCTCGGCTTCTTGCAACACCGGCTGCACCGTGCGTACCACGAACGGCAGGCCGATGAAAGTGCAGGCGACGATCACGCCCAGCGGTGTGTAGGCGACCTTGATGCCGTGCGGTTCGAGGAACTGGCCGATCCAGCCGTTGCCCGAATACAGCGCCGTCAACGCGATGCCGGCCACTGCGGTCGGCAGCGCGAAGGGCAGGTCGATCAGCGCATCGAACAGGCGTTTGCCGGGAAACGCATAGCGCACGAAAACCCAGGCGACGAGCGTGCCAAACACGGCATTGATCAGCGCGCCGATCAGCGCCGCGCCGAAGCTGAGTCTCAGCGCCGCCAGCACGCGCGGCGAGGTCACCACATGCCAGAAGCCCTGCCAGCCCAGTCCCGACGACCAGAAGATGAGCCCGCCGAGCGGAATCAGCACGATCAGCCCGAGGTACAGCACGGTGAAACCGAAGCTCAGGTTGAAGCCGGGAATCGGCGAGCGCGGTTTGATACGGGCGATCATCGGAGCTCTCAGGAATAGTGCGGTGCTTTGCGGACGATCGACTCAGCGCGGCTGGTAGATGCGATCGAACACACCACCGTCGCCGAAGAATTCCGGCTGCACCTTGGCCCAGCCGCCAAAATCGCGGATGGTGACCAGATCCAGCTTGGGGAATTCGGCTGCGTGTTCGGCGGCTACCGCCGGGTCGGACGGGCGATAGTGGTTGCGGGCGATGATCTCCTGCGCCTCGGGCGTGTAGAGATATTGCAGGTAAGCTTCGGCGACCTTGCGGGTACCATTGCGATCGACCACCTTGTCCACCACTGCGACCTGCGGCTCGGCGAGGATCGACAGCGAAGGGGTGACGATCTCAAATTTATCGGCGCCGAATTCATCCTGGGCGAGATAGGCTTCGTTCTCCCAGGCGATCAGCACGTCGCCGATGCCGCGTTGCACGAAGGTCGTCGTCGCGCCGCGCGCGCCGCTATCCAGCACCGGGACATTTTTGTACAGCGCCTGCACGAACGCCTGCGCCTTCGCCGCGTTGTTGCCGTTCTGCTTCAGCGCATAGGCGTAAGCCGCGAGGAAGTTCCAGCGTGCGCCGCCGGAGGTCTTGGGGCTGGGTGTGATCACGCTGACGCCGGGCTTGACCAGATCGTCCCAGTCCTTGATGTGCTTGGGATTGCCCTTGCGCACCAGCAGTACGATGGTCGACAGATAGGGTGAGGAGTGCCTCGGTAGGCGGCTTTCCCAATCGGGCTTGATCAGCTTTCCGGGATTGACCAGCGGCAGGATGTCGCCGCCCAGTGCGAGCGTGACGACATCCGCATCGAGGCCGTCGAACACCGCGCGCGACTGTTTGCCGGAGCCGCCGTGAGACTGCTCGATGACGACGTCGTCTCCGGTTTTGGCTTTGTATTCGGTGATGAATCTGGCGTTGATGTTGCGATACAACTCGCGGGTTGGATCGTAGGAGACGTTGAGCAGCTTGTAGCTGGCGGCCTGCGCCGTCAGCGGGATGATCAGCGCCGTTGCCAGCGCGGTCAGTATGTTTTTTGAGAGTTTCATCTCGGTTGCCTGTTCGTAGTGATGGATAAATGGATAAGCGGATAGGTGTTGTGTCCGCTTAGAACGCGACCTGCAGACGGGCGAGGATGGCGCGCTCGTTCTGGCGGTCTCCGGCAGTCGCGCCACCATCGAAGTGCGTTTCCTCGTAGTTCAGTGCGACCTTGGCGTTGCTGTTGACGTACCAGTTGAACGCCGCGCCGTACTCGCGTGCGCGGTTCGCCGCCTTGGTGGTGTCGGCGAAGCCATCCGCAAAGGCATTACCGTCGATGTTGATGCCGCCGGTGCGCAGCGCCACTTCAAAGGCGCCCCAGCCGTCGCCACCGACCTTGAACGCGTTCTTGGGTTTCACGCCCTTGTAGCTGGCGTCTTCGCCGGTGAGCACGTAGTTGACGGCGACCTGATAGGCCTGGTTCTCGACATCGCCGCTTTGGGCGCCATTGACGAGCTGCTGGCGCGAAATCACGTATTCGGCGAGGACACCGTAGTTGTTGTGGTACCAGTAGGCTTGCGGCGACAGGTGCGAGTGGCGGCCATTGGCGTTGGTTGCCGCGTTATAGGTAAAGAAGGTCTGCTGTCCCGCCGTCTTGTAGCCGCCGATAATCACCGCGGTATTGGCCGCGCCACGGTCGCTGCCGACCGTGCCAGCAATGCCGACGCCGAAGTTCTGCAGCAGTCCCGGACTGTTCTTGAACGGTTCGGCGAATACGCGCGCAGCGATGTCGTGGCGGTTGTCCGCGTCGGGCGGCGTGGCGTCGCCGGCGTCTGCGCCACCGTTGAAGATGCCGACGGCATAGCTCAGCCGCTGATCGAGGAACTGACCATGCAGTTGGACGCCGATATCGCGGCCCGGCACCAGGTCGGTCGGCAGACCGCGTTCGATGAAGGTCACCGCGGGGCTGGACTGCAGGTTCTCCAGGCCCACCGGCTCTTTGAAGCGGCCGACGCGGAGGTTGGCTGCCGGGTCGAAACGCAACTCGCCCCAGAAATCGAGCAGTCCGGGCGCGTTGCCGCCGAATTCCGGGGTGATCTGGAAGCCGACATATTGGCCCAGGGTGCCGGAAATCGTCGGCTCGACGCGGCGCAGCAGGAAGTTGTCGCTCAGGCGTCCCGGCGTTCCCGTGGCGTCGTCGCCAGTGTAGAAACGCGCGTCGGCCTGGATCAGGCCATCGAACTTGAGCGAATAGTCGCCCTTGGCGTTCTTGATCGAGAAGCCATCCGGCCCGGCGCTGACGACGGCGGCTTTTTGCGCCGCGGCATCCGCGTTTTCCTGCTGGATTTCCAATTGGCGCTCGAGCACGCGGATGCGCTGATCGAGGTCGCTGTTGCTCGGAGCATCGTCGGCGAAAACCGGCGATGCGATGGCTGCAAGAAGGGAGACCACGGTTGCGGTCGTTATTCCCTTTGATTTTTTAAAGCCCGACATTTGTGCCACTCCGTGATTGGGGTGGCGCATATTGAGATCAGCTAAATAGATTTAAAAGTAATATTAAATTATTTTAATATTACTAAAATGAATAATAATTACAGACTAACCATTGCTCCTGAAG
>JBOICJ010000275.1:0-3831 GCA_050740035.1 Stenotrophobium sp.
GCCCCATATCGCGCAGTGGACGTGTCACCGCGTGGGAAAATCCCAACGCCAGCAATCCGGCAAGTGGGATTAGGGCCAGCACCGAAACGCCCATGAGACGGTGCGTGGCGGCCGTTTCGCTGCGGAATTTCGCCACCCTGTCGTCGACAGTGGCGCGGGCCAGATCGATGATCGGGTCAGACTGCTTTAACAGTTCATGCACGTGGTCGCCGATACCGGTCAGGTCGTGCGCCGACCAGGCCCGTTCCACGTCCCGCATGCCGGCCTGGACTTGCAGCACCTTCGTGCGTAAGGGCTCTGCTGGTTCCTGCGATAGCAATTGCTTGAGAATATTGTCGGTTTCGATGAGGCGCCGGCCGACAATTTCGCCCAAAGTCGGGTTCTGCAATGCAAGGTACTGCCAGGTATTGCGTTCAAGATTTCCCAAAGTGTCACGCAATCCTGTGCCGAGCTGAGCGATGCGTAGACTGTTGTCGGCCAGGGCCTCGGCCTGTCTGGAAAGCTTGTTCAGCGAAACATCGGCCAGCAGCAGCGCGGCGAGCAAAGGCAAGGCTGAAAATAGGCAGCCTCCGGCCACCCAGCCGCTCATGGTCCGCGGCAGCCAATGACCTGTCTGGGCCGCGTCCAGCAGGGACGCCACCCAGGCCAGCCAACCGGGATGAGCTGAGCGAGTAAAGCCTCGCGCTTGCATAGCGATTGCCGCAACCTTAGGAAATTTGTGACCACAGCATTATGCGGTTGTTCCAATATCTGGGCACCCGTCGTTCCTTTTCCGCCTCTGTCGCCGACCACCGACACCGCCTTCGCCTGTGCGCGATACCGTTGCTGCATCTGTCTGTCGCAGTCTGCCGACGTCAGTTTTTCATTTACATACAGGCACTTGTCTTTTCAGGCAGTTTGCACTGTCTGTTGCAGGCGACAGTTTTCGCATCAGCGCGGGCGCTCACAACGCCCCAATTCGATGCCCACGACCGTCAAGCGACTGTTTTTCTGAGATATCCGCAGCGATGGCATGCCGTTTGCCCCTAACCGGCATCCGCCCTGCTTGCAGGTACCTGGCAAGGCTACGACCAGGAGGTCACCTTGAACGCCGCGACCGAGATTGTGATTTTCACGGCACAGAAAGCCACACGTGCGCCGCTGCTGCTGGGTGGCTGTGTTGCGCATTGTTTTTCGGGCTATCGCGAGTTTCGCGAGTCGGCGCTGGTACCCGTCGCGTTCATCATCAAAGGCACGGACGAAGCTTACGCGGGACCGCTGCTGCGGCAGATCAGGCGCGACCCCGACTACGGTGCGTCCCTGGTGTTCATCGATGGGTCGGCGGCTCCTGCGGATCTTGCTATGAGCGATGGGCCGTTGCCAAAGACCGGGCAGGCGCTGCTGGAACGAATCAGTGAAGTTCAGTCGCGCGCCCGTGCGATGCGCGGTGCCGGAGACGATCAGACTCCCGTGGGACAACTCCTGCGTTTCATGTGGCTGCGTCCTGGATACGTGCTGGAACCCGTCGCGGACTGGCGCCATCCGCGCGGCTACCACTACCCAGTGCTCGAAGCGATGGATCGCAGCGACACCGATCCGGAAAACTGGCTGCAGCAGGCTGACCGGGAAGGGTTATTGGAGCGGGTCACGCTCAAGGATCGTCAGCGCGAATGCGACTACTGCGGCAGTTCGCATCTGAGTTTCATCGACGTGTGTCCGAACTGCCGCAGCATCGACCTTGATCAGCATACCGCTCTGCATTGTTTTACCTGCGGCCTGATTGCGCCCGAGCAGCGCTTCGTACAAGGGGAAAAAAGGATCTGTCCAAAATGCGGTGCCCAGTTGCGCCATATCGGCACCGACTATGACCGCCCGTTGGAGACCTGCGTCTGCGGCAGCTGTGAACATGTGTTTGTTGAAGGTGATGTGATCGCGCGCTGCGTGGTTTGTGGACACTCAATGCCGCCAAGCTCTTTGCGCTTGCGTAAGCTTTACTCCTGGCGTTTGACCGGTGCCGGCCGGTTGGCCGCGCAGGGTGGGCAGAGGACGGCTGCCCACGGTGGCGCTCAGCAAAGCTCGGATTTTGAGCAATTTGTTTCCAGTCTGGACCTTATGGTGAAACTTGCGCGCAGCCAGCGTGATTTCAGTTTTGCGCTGTTCGGCCTGTGTCTGGAGAGCCGCGCCAAGCTTGAGGAAACGCTGGGCATAGAGAAGGCGGCACGGCTGGTTGACGCCTTTGTCGACCGTCTGCGCGAGTCCTTGGAGGATGCTGATCTGATGGTCCGTAGCGACGACGCGACCGTTCTGTTCCTGTTGCCAAACTGTGATCGCAAGCGCATTGCGCGTTTGCGGGGTGCGGTCAAAGTCCTGACCGCCCAGGCCCGCCAGAAAAACGGTGCCGGACTGAGTTGGAGCGGCGCGCAGTTGCCGGTGACGCAGAAAACGGCCGGAGACGCCACCGCCGAATTCCTGCTGGCGCGGCTACGCTCCGAACTGGGCGCTGATACGGCGCAGGCGGCCTGATTTCATGGACGCCGTGATTGATACTTTCAGCCAAGGATGGCTGGTGTTCGTCTCGCTGGTTTCCGCCAACGCGGAAGATATTGCGCTTAAATTTGCGCCGTTCGTGTTGTTTCTGGAATTGCCGCTTTATGTCATTACCTGGCTGGGGGTAATGCACTACCTTTGGCGCCGGCATTACGAAAACCCTGTCGAGATTCCCTACTATCCGCGCGTGAGTTGCATCTGCAACGCCTATGCCGAAGGCCGCGATGTGCAGTACTCGGTGCGCTCATTGCTGGAACAAATCTACCCTGGTCACATCGAACTGGTGCTGGTGCTGGACGGCGCCGTGAAAAACCGCGAGACCTACCAGGCCATCGTCGAACTGTCGTGCTACTTCAACACCGCCGACACGCGCCGCTCGGTGCGCTTCATCCCCAAGCCGCAGCGCGGTGGCCGCGTCTCCGCCACCAACACCGGCCTGCTTTACGCCACCGGCGAGATCGTGATGGCGCTGGACGCTGACACATCTTTCGACAATGACATGGTGGCCAACGCCATCAAGCCATTCATCAATCCCAACGTGGTCGGTGCCACCGGCCCGCTGCGTGTGCGTAATGCCCGCAAGTCGCTGGCCACGCGCCTGCAGGCCGTCGAATACATGTTGGCGATCTATCTGGGCAAGGTCGGACTTGCCGAATGGAACCTGATCAACAACCTGCCCGGCGCGTACATGATCTACCGTAAATCCATGCTCGATCATGTCGGTGGCTGGAATACCGGGACCGGCGAGGATCTGGATCTTACGCTGCGCGTTAAGCAGTACATCAGCCGGCATCCACAGTTGTTGTTGGTGTTTGCGCCCGGTGCGGTGGCGCATACCGATGTGCCTGATACCTTCGCTGCCTTCTACACGCAGCGGCTGCGTTGGGACGGAGATCTTTCTTACGTCTATTTCCGCAAGCACTGGCACAGCTTCTCGCCCATGATCGGCTGGAAAAATTTTCTGTCGGTGATCTGGTACGGACTGCTATTCCAGATATTTCTGCCGATACTGCAGGTGGGCTCCCTCGCGTACATGTTGTTGTTCGAGCCGTTGCCGTTCTTCATCGGCGTGATGTTGATGGTCTACTGCTTTTATTTTCTTCTGACCCTGCTGCAGTTCGTGCTGTTCATCGCATTGCTGTCGGAGCGACCGCGCACCGACGCTAGCTTCATCGTCATGGTGCCGCTGATGCCCTTGTTCATTATCAGCGCCCGCATCTGGAGCGTGGTGGCGACTCTGCACGAATGGTTCAACCATGCCCACCAGGACTCGCCGATGGGGCCGTGGTGGGTGATCCGCCGGGG
>JBOICJ010000276.1:0-11482 GCA_050740035.1 Stenotrophobium sp.
CTGTAGCGCGGAGCGGATGCGGGAACTTGGATGAAACGCTTGCCTGTGCCGGACGGGTCTGTCGCAAGATGCGCGGATCGCAGCCGGCGGCGCGTCTCGATTGCACTGAGACATTATGGCGCCACCCGCTCTGCCTCCAATGGAGAAAATTATTGTTATATTATATAATATTTTATATATATTATTTTATATTTTATAACTAATCTCTCACTGCATTCTGGCACAGCGGGTAACCGTTAATAGCCCTGAAAACATGGTATCCGTGTATGCGTTACTTCAATTCAGATGAGCTCTTGCCCAGCAGCCGCCGCGCGACGATCAGTTGCTGGATCTGCTGCGTACCCTCGAAGATGTCGAGAATCTTGGCATCGCGCGCCCATTTTTCCAGCAGGCTGTTTTCGCTGTAGCCGATGCTGCCGCAGAGCTCGACGCACTTGAGCGCGATCTCGACGCAGCTGCGGCCGGCCTTGGCCTTGGCCATCGACGCTTGCAGCGAATTGGGCTTGCGATTGTCCGCCATCCACGCCGCCTGCAGGGTCAGCAGGCGTGCGGATTCGAAATCGGCTTCAAGCTCCATGAACTTCGCGGCGGCCGCGCTCTGTGTCATCGCCGGCGCGTCGTAATCGATCTCGACGCCGGCCTGTTGCAGCAGCTTGCGCGTTTCTTCGAGGCTGGCGCGGGCCACGCCGACCGCCATCGCCGCCACCAGCGGCCGCGTGTTGTCGAAGGTCTGCATGACGCCGCCAAAACCCTTTTCGACGTCCACCTCGGGACTGCCGAGCAGATTTTCCTTCGGCACCCGGCAGTCGACCAATGCAAACTGCGCGGTGTCGGACGCGCGGATGCCGAGCTTGTGCTCCAGCCGCACCAGATCAAAACCCGGCGTGCTGCGCTCGACCACAAACGATTTGATCGCGGCACGGCCGACCGATTTGTCCAGCGTCGCCCACACCACCACCAAGTCGGCGCGCTCGCCGGAGGTGACGAAAATCTTTTCGCCGTTGAGCACGTAGTGATCGCCGTCGAGCTTCGCGGTCGTGCGTATCGCGGCGGAGTCGGAGCCGCAGCCGGGTTCGGTGATCGCCATCGCCGCCCAGCGCCCGGCGAAACGCTTGAGCTGTTCATCGTTGGCGACCGAGGCGATCGCCGAATTGCCCAGGCCCTGCCGTGGCAGCGTCAGCAGCAGGCCGACATCGCCCCAGCACAGTTCCATCGTGCCGAGCGCGGTGGACATGTTGCTGCCGTTGCGGTTGGCGCCATCGTCGGCAGTGGCGCTGCGGCGCACGCCGGTTGCGCCGGCGCCGCTGTCGCTGCCGGCGTTCATGCCGTCGAGCAGCGACGCCAGCATGTCCAGCTCCTTGGGATAGCTGTGCTCGGCGTGATCGTATTTGCGCGAATTCGGGCGAAACACTTCCTTGGCGACCTGATGCGCCTGATCCACCAGCGCGGTGAATTTTTTCGGAACTTCGAGATTGATCATGATGACTCCAGAATTAGGGGCGAGTGCGCGCTAGATCAGCAGCACGCCTTCCATCACACCGGCGGCGCGCAGATCGCGATACCAGCGCTCGACCGGATGTTCCTTGACGAAGCCATGTCCGCCGAGCAGTTGCACGCCGTCGTTGCCGATGGCCATGCCCTTGTCGGCGCACAGGCGGCGTGCCAGCGCCGATTCCTGCGCGAACGGCAACCCGTGCTCGGCGCGGCTGGCGGCGCGATAGGTCAACAGCCGCATGCCTTCCAGCTCGATGCCGATATTGGCCACCATGAACGCCACCGACTGGCGATGGCTGATCGGCTCGCCGAACGCGACGCGCTGGTTGACGTAGGGAACCACGTAATCCAGCACCGCCTGCCCGGTGCCCACCGCCAGCGCGCACCAGCCCAGGCGCGACAGGCGTATGCACTCGGCGTAAACCTCGGCCCGGCCCTCGGCGAGTAGCGCGGTTTGCGGCAGGCGCAGCTTGTCGAGCAGCAGCGTGCCGGTCGTCGCCGCGCGCAGTCCCATCGCCGGATCGGACTGGATGGAAACACCCTTGGTCGAGGATTCGACGATGAACAGCGCCGGCCCCTGCCCTTCAAGCTCCGCGGCGACGATGAACAGCTCGGCTTTTGCGGCGTTGGGCACCATCGCCTTCACACCGTCGAGCACGTAACCGCCTTCGGTCTTGCGTGCGCGCGTCTCCAATGCAAACGGATTGAACAGCACGCGCGGCTCCAGCACCGCCAATGCTGCGGCCGGCAGGTTGTCGCCGACGAATTCCGGCAGGTAGGTGGACTGCTGCCCGGCATCGCCCCACAGCACCAGCGCCGTGCTCACCGCCGAGGGTGCGAGGCAGGCCACCGCCAGGCCCATGTCGCCCTGCGCCATGGCCTCGGCCACCAGCACGCCGGTCATCGTCGAACGCTCGCTGCCGGCACCGCCTAACTCTTCCGGCACACCCATCAGCGCGATGCCCAGGTCGGCACTAGCCTTGAGCAGGCTCTCGGAGATCGTGCAGTCTCGATCCGCCTGCGCCGCGGCCGGGCGTAATTGTTCCAGCGCAAAATCACGCACCGCGTCGCGCATCATCTGCTGCTCGTCGCTCGGCGTCAGATCGAACAGATCGCGGCTCTGGCTCTTGCCCGGACGCGCCGGCTTCAGCAGCTTCCGCGCGCTGGAAAAACTGCGCCCGGCGGCGCCGGCCACGCGAAACCCGGCGCGGGTCGCCTGGTACACGGCGCGTTCGGAAGTCTTGCGCAGGCCGAGCTTGTCGATCAGCGGCAGGCCCGCTATGCGATTCAAGGCTTTCAATCCCGCGCCCATCACGTTATTCGCCAATTTCATTTCTTGCTTCCGGTTTTCCGCTTGCGCGCGGGCTTTTGATCGGCCGCCGGCATCGCCAGCAGCGCGGCATGGGTCTGCTCGAGGAAGATATCGACCAGGCGGGTGAATTTTCCCTGGATGAACGCCGGTGCCAGCAGGCGATACATCAGCGGCACCGGGACTTCATCCAGCTCGCCGTTGACGCCAAACGTCAGCCGCGTGCCGCCGCCGGTTTTCCTGAGCTGGAATTTTCCGCCGATCGAGGCATTGCCGTGCTTGCGCAAAGGCTCCCAGCTCAGCAGACCGTTGCCATGATCGACCGCGTAACGGGCGGCATAACTGACGCGGTGCGAAATCCCCAGCGCCTTGGCGCCCATGGAATTCATCTCGGACAGGTAATCGTGCTCGCCGATTTTTTTCAGGCTGTGCAGTTTCGGGAAGCGGCGGATCGTGCCTTCAAAATCGTGCAACAGATGCTGGGCCTGCTCATAGCTTGCGGGCACATCGAGACTGCGCTCGATGGCAATGGCGATTTTCATGCTGGCTACGGACGCTCATCTGCGCCCGCCTCTTGTGGACTCGACATGAGCGTCGCACAAGCATCGGCACCCGACTTTGGCCGCAGCGCGTAGCATTGCGGCCCTGCGGTCAATGCCATCAGAGACGCAAGTCGCTGCTTTGAATACGCACAAATATTTTTGGCGTCAGCGGCTCGTATCCGCGCTCGCGATCAAGCAGGACGTACAGGGGTTCGCCGATTTTTCCGGGGTCAAAACCCTCGGCCTTGAGTTCGACCTTGCGGAATTTGAAGGTCACGGTCAGCTCCTGCTGCTCGCGCAGACGGATGAACACCGGCACCGCATAGGCCGGCAGTTCGGCACAGAGATGGCGCGCCAGCGCGACGCCGTCGAACTTGCCGCCAGCACAGGTCAGCGCCGCCATGCCGGCACGGCCATCGGCGCCGGTAACCTGCACACCATAGACCACCGCCTGCTCGACGCCCGGATAGCGATTGAGCGCGCCCTCGACCTCGGTGGTCGCGACGTTCTCGCCTTTCCAGCGAAAGGTGTCGCCGGTGCGGTCGACGAACTGGATATGGCGATAACCCTGGTCGCGCACCAGATCGCCGGTGTTGAACCAGCAGTCGCCTTTCTTGAAAACGTTTTTGAGCAGCTTGGAATTGCTGGCCTTGCTGTCGGTGTAGCCGTCGAACGGACGCTTGTCGGTGACCTCGCTGATCAGCAGGCCGACACCGCCCTTGGCGACTTTCTTGAGAAATTCCTTGGCATCGCGCACCGGCTGGTCCTGATCGGCGTCGAACTCGACGATGGCGTAGGTCAGCGGACAAAAGCCCGCCGTGCGGCTCAGGCCAAAGCTGTTGACGAACGCCAGGTTGCCCTCGCTGGCGCCATAAAATTCGTTGATCCGCGCAATACCGAAGCGCTGCTGGAATTCCTCCCAGATCTCCGGGCGCAGGCCATTGCCGGTAATCACACGCACATGGTGGTCGCGGTCCCGCGGCGACGCCGGGCGATTGAGCAGATACCGCAGAATCTCACCGATGTAGCAGAACGCGGTGGCGTCGTAGTGTCGGATTTCGTCCCAGAAACGCGACGCGCTGAATTTGCGACCGATCGCCAGCGTTGCGCCCGCACCGAGCACCGCGCCCCAGGACACCGTCAGCGCATTGTTGTGATAGAACGGCAGCGGACAGTAAAAAATATCGTCGCCGCGCAGCCGCATCGACATCAGGCCGACACCCGCCATGCTATTGAGCCAGCGGTAATGCGTCATCACCGAGGCCTTCGGCAGGCCGGTGGTGCCCGAGGTGAAGATGTAGAAACACGGATCGCGCTGCATGACCTCCTGCGTCTCAGGCGGATTGGCCTCAGGCTGATCCTTGGACGCGCCGCGCAGATCGAGGAAGCCGGCGGGGAGCTTGCCCTCGCCGTCCCAGAGGAATTTGATTTCGCGATTCTTGTTTGGCGTGCACGGCGTCGATTGCAGCGCCTCCATGCACTCCTCGCCGACGATCAGAACTTGCGCCTGCGTCAGCTTGATGCTGTGCATCAGCACATCCGCGCGCTGATTGTGATTGAGCATGCCGGCGATCGCGCCGAGCTTGACGATGGCGGTGATGCACGCCAGCACTTCCGGACGATTCTCCATCAACAGCGCAACGCTATGGCCCTTGCGCACGCCCTGTGCGCGCAGCAGCGCGGCGATGCGATTGGCCCAGGCGTTGAATTCGGCATAGCTCCAGCTGCGGTTGTCGAATATCAGCGCCGTGCGTTTCGGATAGCGCCGCGCCATCTGCTCGACCCTGAGCCCGATGGAACCGCGACGATCGCGCGACAGCGTCGCCATGTTCCACAGACCTTTGTTGAGGGTCAGGGCATCGGGCAGTATCTGCAAAACGCCTTTGGCGATGGACCCGGCTTTCACCACATCTGCTTGCTTGTTCACCCTGGCTCCTCGATACGCGTGTTCACTGGTTGTTCGATGGGCAGCGCTGCTGGTACGTCGCCAGATCAGCCCGTAATTTACTCAGATTTTCGTTGTAGGTTTGCGTCGCGGCATTATGCCGATCCACCTGCTGTTGCTGCGCCGACAGTTCCTGATTGTATGCCGCGACCCGGGCATTGTGCGCATCGTGCCGCTGGTTGAAGGATTTTGCCTGCCGGTCGTAGTCGGCGATCTTCCTGCCGTGCGCCGCACCGGCAATTTCAGGTTCGTAGAGTCGCGACGCCGTAGCGGACGGCTGGGAATCCAGGGCCTGGCCCGTCGTCATGATCTGCGACTGCTCATGTTGCAGTTTCAGGTTGTCGGCCTCCAGTTCATCGCCTTGCGTCTTGAGCCGCGCCGCGGTCGCGGCGATGGCCGCGGCCTCGGTCTTGAGCCGGGCATGCTCCTGCGCAAGCGGCCCCCGGGCCGCCTCAAGATGCTGCGCCTGGGCCTGGCAGCTGGCCGCCGCCGATGGGTCGGGCGCAGGCCCGGCCGCGTGCGCGGCCGATACCAGAGCGAGCAGCAGGGAGATGACGGATAGAAATCGCATGGGTATTGTCCAAGCACTGCCGGTGTCGGCCGGTAATTAGCGTATCCTAGACCGCAAGGTAACAATACAGAGATTGAATATGCCTATCGACCTCAATTCCGCCCGCAACACCCACCCGAATGCCCAGCCTGCCGTGTCGATCAATGCCGGCATCGAGTCCGGCCTGCACGACTACATGCGTGCGATCTACAACTACATGGCGGGCGGTCTGGCGCTGACCGGCATCGTCGCCTGGTACGCCAGTGTCAGCGGCCTGTACCTGGCCATCGCCAAAACGCCGCTGATCTGGGTGGTGCTGTTCGCGCCGCTGGCGATGGTGCTGTTCCTGGGCTTTCGCATCCAGAAGATGAGCCTGGCGACGGCACAGGTCACCTACTGGATCTACGCCGCGCTGATGGGTCTGTCGCTGGCCGGCATCTTCATGCTCTACACCGGCGAAAGTATCGCCCGCGTGTTCTTCATCACCGCCGGCACCTTTGGCGGCATGAGCGTCTACGGCTACACCACCAAGACCGATCTGACCCGCTTCCGTTCATTCCTGTACATGGGACTGTTCGGCGTCATCATCGCCAGCCTGGTCAACATTTTCCTGCATTCCAGCGCCCTGCAATTCGCGGTGTCGGTGATTGGCGTGATCGTGTTCGTCGGTCTCACCGCCTACGACACCCAGAAGATCAAGGCCCTGTACGCCGCCGCCGATGCACGCGACACTTTCGGCAAGAAGGTGGTGATGGGCGCGCTGACGCTGTATCTGGATTTCGTCAACCTGTTCCTGATGCTGCTGCGCCTGTTCGGCGGCCGCCGCTGACAGCTTGATGAATTCCTGAACCAGACCGGAGGCATGCACGCCTCCGGTTTTTTATTGGACACCCCGATGCAGATTGCGCTCGCGCCGATGGAAGGATTGGTCGATGAAATCCTGCGCGACATCCTCACCCGCGTCGGCGGCATCGACTGGTGCGTCACCGAGTTCATCCGCGTCAACGACCGCCTGCTGCCGGCCGCGTATTTCCGCAGGCTGGCGCCGGAACTGCTGCACGGCTCCAAGACGCATGCGGGCACACCGATGCGGGTACAACTATTGGGGTCAGACCCCGCCTGTGTGGCCGACAACGCCGCCCTCGCCTGCACCCTGGGCGCGCCGGTCATCGACCTCAATTTCGGCTGTCCCGCCAAGACCGTGAACCGTTCGCGCGGCGGCGCCATCCTGCTGCGCGAACCCGAACTGCTGCACGACATCATGCGTGCGGTGCGCAACGGCGTTCCGCGCGAAATCCCGGTCACGGCAAAAATGCGCCTGGGCGTGGACAGCCCGGACATCGCCATCGACTGCGCCCACGCACTGGCTGACGGCGGCGCGTCGGAACTGGTGGTGCACGCGCGCACCAAGGCCGATGGCTACAAGCCGCCGGCACACTGGGAGTGGATCGCGCGCGTGCAGGACGCGGTCGACGTGCCGGTGTTCGCCAATGGCGACATCTGGAGTCTCGACGACTGGCGCCGCTGCCGCGAAATCAGCGGCGCCGAACACATCATGCTCGGCCGTGGTCTGGTGTCGCGGCCCGATCTGGCGCGCCAGATCGCCGCGGTACGCGACGGTCGCGAAGTCGCGCCCATGACCTGGGATGAATTTTTCCCGCTGTTGCAGGAGTTCTGGCGCATGGAGCGCAAGAAGCTGCCGCCGGTCTACGCCCCTGGCCGCCTGAAGCAGTGGCTGGCCTGGCTCAGTCGCAATTACCCGCAGGCGACCGCCCTGTTCGCCCTGGTGCGGCGCGAGACCGACTGCATCAAGATCGATCAGCTGCTGGGATTGCACTTGCCGGCGGCAGTGCTGTGGTCGGCGCCGCGTTCACCACATTCGCATCATGCCGGCCATGATGAACCGGAGCAGCGACTGTCAGCGTGACAGCAGCCTGGCGACGGCCTGCAAATCTTCCTCGGTATCGACGCCACGCGGCGGCGGCGCATCGGTCACGCCCATGCGGATGCGAAAACCATTGGCCAGTGCGCGCAATTGTTCCAGCGCCTCGCAATCTTCCAGCGCGGCCGCGCTCATCGCGCTGAAACGCGACAAGGCCGCGACGCGGTACGCATACAGTCCGATGTGGCGATAGGCCAGACCTTCGGGCAACTGTGGATTGTCGCGCGTCGCGCCGGTGCGCTTCCACGGAATCGGCGCGCGCTAGAAATACAGCGCATGGTGCGCGGCATCCATCACCACTTTCACGACGTTGGGATTGAGCCAATCCTCGACGGAGTGGATGGCGTGGCACAGGCTGGCGATCTGCGCGCCCGGGTCCGTCGCCAGCAGCTCCGCCGCCTGGCGAATCAGCAGCGGCGGCATCAACGGTTCGTCGCCCTGCAGGTTGACGACGATGCAGTCCGCGCTCCAGCCGGCAGATCGGGCGATCTCGTTAACGCGGTCGGTGCCCGAGTTATGCGTGGCATCGGTCATGCGCACGTCGGCGCCAAAGCCACGACAGGCGTTCAACACCTCGGCATCGTCGGTGGCGATGACGACCTCATCCGCGCCGGCTTTCTGCGCCGCCTCCCAGGTGTATTGCACCAGCGGCTGGCCGTTGATTGCGCGCAGCACCTTGCGCGGCAGGCGCGTCGAACCCAGACGCGCCGGAATCACGACCTTGAACGCGCTCATAAGACGCTCATCGCGCCAGCTCTTCATCGCTCAGCGGCCGGGCTTCTTCCTCCAGCATCACCGGGATGCCGTCGCGTACCGGATACGCCAGCTTTGAGGCCTTGCACCACAGCTCCTGCCGGTCGGCACGCCACTGCAACGGTGCCTTGGTCACCGGGCAGACCAGAATATCGAGTAAACGTGGATCCATTTTCAGCGCCTCAGTCCTTCGCATAATTTTCGCACAAGCGCCGCGCCGTTGGCATCGAGTTGCGCCGTCACCGGCACATAGATCCAGTGCCGCTGCGCAAAGCCGCGACACTTGACCGCATCTTTCTCGGTCATCAGCAGCGGCAGGCTGTCGCCAAATTGCAGATCGGCCAGCGTATAGACGTGATGATCGGCAAAAGCGTGCGGAATGACCTTGATCCCGAACGAGTGCAATTGCTCGAAAAACCGCTCGGGGCGGCCGATGCCGGCCACTGCATGCACGCGCTGCCCGACATAGGCGGACAAGGGCTGAGCACGGCCACCAAACGATATGACTGTCGTCATCGCCAGCGTCATATCGGCATGCGCCCGGCCGGCGCCGCGCCAGCCGCCACCGTTGACGATCACGCCATCCACCTCGTGCAGGCGCGCCGGCGATTCGCGCAAGGGACCGGCCGGCAGCAGCGCGCCGTTGCCGAGGCCGCGCGCGGCGTCCACCACGCAGAATTCCAGATCGCGCGCCAGCCGGTAGTGCTGCAAGCCATCGTCGGCCACCAGTACATCGACCGCCTCATGCCGCGCCAGCAGTTCGCGCGCCGCCGCAAGCCGATCCGGCGCCACCACCACCGGCACCTGCAGCCGCTGCGCCAGCAGCAAGGGTTCGTCGCCGCTCACTGCTGCATCGGTATGCTCAGTGACTTCGTAGGGATATTCCGGTGCGCGGCCGCCATAACCACGGCTGACGATACCGGGCTTGAAACCATTGCTGCGCAACTGCTCCACCAGCCAGATCACGAACGGCGTCTTGCCAGTACCACCGACACTGATGTTGCCGACCACGATCACCGGCACGGATAGCTTGGCGGCCGTCGCAGTAAGCCGTTTTCTGCGGCGCGCAGCGATCCATCCGTACACCACCGCCAGCGGCCGCAGCAGCCAGGGCGCGGGCCGGTCCGAATACCAGCGGCTTTCAAGCCACTTTTTCAGAAGTCTGTTCCTCGAATTGCAGGCGGTACAGCGCGGCGTAGGCGCCGCCCTTCTCCAGCAGCGCCGCGTGGGTACCGGATTCGATGATGCGGCCGTCCTGCATTACCACGATGCAGTCGGCGTGCTGCACCGTCGATAGTCGATGCGCGATCACCAGCGTGGTGCGACCCACCACGAGTTTTTCCAGCGCCGCCTGGATATAGCGTTCGGATTCGGTGTCCAGCGCCGAGGTCGCCTCGTCGAGAATCAGGATTGGCGCATCGCGCAGCAGAGCACGCGCGATGGCGATGCGCTGGCGCTGGCCGCCAGAGAGCATCACGCCGTTCTGGCCCAGCGGCGTGTCCAGACCCAGCGGCAGTTTTTCGATGAAATCCCAGGCATAGGCCGACTTCGCTGCCTCGATGATGCGCTCCGGCGTAGGCATCGGATCGAGACCGTAGGCGATGTTCTGCGCGACGGTCGCATCAAACAACCGCACCTGTTGATCGACCAGTGCAATCTGATCGCGCAGACGCGCCAGCGGATATTCGCGGCTATCGTGGCCATCGAGCAGGATGCTACCGCTGCTGGCATCGTAAAACCGCGGCAGCAGCGTCAACAGCGTCGATTTGCCGCTGCCCGATTTGCCGACGAACGCCACCGTCTGACCCGGTTGTATCGTCAACGAAACCTCGCGCAGCGCATCCGGCAGTTCATCGCGGTAGCGGAAGCTGACGTTGCGATATTCGATCTGCCCGCGCGCACGCGTCAGCGGACGATCACCGCCAGTTGGCTCCACCGGCTGTTCCAGCAACTCGAAAATATCGGCACCGGCCACCACCGCGCGCTGCATGCGCTCATTGACGCCGCCCAGATTCTTGATCGGATTCATCAAGCCCAGCATCGCGCCCATGAACGAGACGAAAGTACCCGGACTGATTTTCGCCAGCATGTCCGGCTGCGTCGAGAAGTAGATGATCGACGCCACCGCCCACGCGGCGATGAACTGGATCAGCGCCGCGCTGCCCGCGGAGGTCGCCACCACCTTCATCGACAGGAAACGGTTGTGCTCGTTGATGCGCTGGAATTCCCGCTCCTCATACTTCTGGCCGTTGTGAATCTTGACCACGCGCTGCGCACCGATGGTTTCCTCGGCCGCCTGCGTCACATCGCCGACCGAACGCTGGATGCGCTGGCTGATACTGCGAAAACGCTTGCTGACATAGCGCACGATCAAAGCGATCAGTGGCCCGACCACGATGCAGAACATCGACAACTGCCAGTTCACATAGAACATCCAGCCGAGCAGGCCGACGACAGTGAGGCCGTCCCTGAACACCGTCGTCAGCGAGGTCGTCGTCGCCTCCGCGACCTGCTCGACGTTATAAGTCAGGCGCGCGACCATCTGGCCGGAACTGTTCTGGTCATAGAATTTTGCCGGCATCTTCAGCAGGTGATTGAACACCTGGCCGCGCATGTCGGTCACCACCCGGCGCCCGACCCACGACATGCTGTAGGTGGACATGAAGCCGGAAATCCCGCGCAGGATGAACAGGCCGACGATCGCCAGCGGAATCGAGTGCGAAAACGCCATGCTCTTGGCAACGAAGCTCTTGTCCAGCAAGGGCTTCACCAGAGCCATGAACGCGGTATTGGTCGCCGCGTACAGCACCATGCCCAGCAACGCGGCGAGAAAGATTTTCCAATGCGGCAGCGCATAGCCCAGCAGTCGGCGGTAAACCGCGAACGGGGTATAGCTGTGATGATGCGTGTCGGTCATGATCCGAAACTTTACCGGGCTGACGGCAAT
>JBOICJ010000277.1:0-5136 GCA_050740035.1 Stenotrophobium sp.
GAACACATAGACCTCGTCCGGGAACAGATCGACCTTGACGCCCTCGATGAAATCCATCGACGACATGCCGCTGAGCGTGTCGAACAGATTGCCCAGCCATTCGCGCGCGCGCGCCTGCGGCGTGAGATGGGTGTTCTTGTCGCCGATCTTGTACTGCCAGTGCGCGGCGATGCCGCTCTCGGCCAAGTGGTGCATCTCGCGCGTGCGGATCTGCACTTCGATCTTGTGCCCGCGCGGGCCGATGCTGGACGTATGCAGCGACTGGTAGCCGTTGCTTTTGGCGTTGGCGATGTAGTCGTCGAACTCGCCCGGCACCGGCTTGTAGACGTGATGCACGACGCCCAGCGCGCGGTAACAGTCGTCGATCTTGGACACTACGACGCGAAAGCCCAGCAGGTCCATGACCTTGAGCAGCTTGAGCTTCTTGCGCCGCATCTTGTGGTAGACGCTGTAGATGTTTTTCTCGCGCCCCACCACCGCGGCACCGATACCTTCGGCACGCAGGGCGTCGGATAATTTTTGCTCGACCTCGCGGATCAGCTTGCGCGTATCGCCGATCTGCTCGTGGATGGCGCGGCGCAGCACCGCGGCGCGATTCGGGTAGAGATTGGCAAACGCCAGATCCTCAAGCTCAGTGCCGATGCTGTGGATGCCGAGCCGCTGCGCGATCGGCGCGTAGATTTCCAGGGTCTCGCGCGCGGTGCGGCGGCGCTTGGCGGGCTCCACCACTTCGAGCGTGCGCATGTTGTGCAGACGGTCGGCCAGCTTGACCAGAATCACGCGCAGATCCTGCGACACCGCCATCAGCAGCTTGCGGAAACTTTCCGCCTGCCGCTCGGCACGCGTCATGCCTTCGATCTTGCCGATCTTGCTGACGCCATCGACCAGCTCGGCGATATCGCGCCCGAACTCCAGCGCCAGCGAGTCGCGCGAGATGCCGGTGTCCTCGATCACATCGTGAAGAATGGCGGCGGCGATGGTGACGTGATCCAGCCGCAGGCCGGCGAGAATGTGCGCAACCGCCAGCGGGTGAAAGATGTAGGGTTCGCCGGAAGTGCGCGCCTGGCCGGCGTGCAGACGCGCGCCGAATTCGTAGGCGCGCCGCACTTCCGCAATCTGTACCTCGGTCATGTAGCCTTCGAGCACGCGACACAAGGCATCGATGCCGAATTCGCGTGCGACCCGCTGCGTGCGCAGAGCGGTGGTCAGACGGTGAATGACGGGCAGTTCCATGGACAAAGTATAGAGCCGCGACCCGCCAAAACGACAAAAGCCCGCAGCTGCGGGCTTTTGTCGGAACGCCGGAGCTTACATGTCGAAAGACGGATCCAGCGCTTCGAGTTAGACCTTGGGCTGCTGGATCGCCGGCAAATCCGGCTCGTCGAGCACATCGCGACCGACGTGGCCTTCGGCAATCTCGCGCAGCGACAGTACGGTGGACTTGTGCGTGCCCCAGGGAATCTTGGCATCGGCGCCACGCGCCAGCTGGCGTGCACGCTTGGCGGCGACCAGCGTCAATTCAAACTGATTAGGAATCCTGTCGAGACAATCTTCTACGGTGACACGGGCCATGACAAAACCTGCTGGCTGAATGCGGAAGGGCGCGAATTTTAGCGGATTGCGGACTTTTTATCCACAAGCGCGGCCAGCAGGGCCGAGTGCCTGGGAATTTGCCGCTCGTGCCGCTGCCGGCGCGCAACGAAGATGGCCAGCAACTGCTCCAGCGCCGGCTCGAAGCGATCATTGATGATCAGGTAGTCATATTCGTCGTAGTGCGCCATCTCCTCGCGGGCCTGCCGCATGCGCTCGGCAATGGCCGCATCGCTGTCCTGCGCGCGGCTCCGCAAACGCCGCTCCAGTTCGGCCACCGACGGCGGCAAGATGAAGATGCTCTGGGTTTCCGGCGCGTGCGTCTTGACCTGCCGACTGCCCTGCCAGTCGATATCGAGGATGACGTCATAGCCCGCCGCCAGCTGCGCTTCGGTGCGCTGCCGGCCCGTCCCATAGCGTCGTCCGAACACGCTGGCATGCTCAAGAAAAGCGCCCTGCCCGATCATGCCGGCAAAGTCGACTTCGCTGACGAAGTGATAGTGCACTCCGTCTTCTTCTCCCGGCCGCGGCGCACGCGTCGTGTAGGACACTGAGATCGCCGCTTTGAGTCCCGCCGCCACCAGTCGCGGCAACAGCGCCCGGGCAAGACTGGTCTTGCCGCCGCCACTGGGCGCCGACAGCACGAACAATTCTCCTCGCGCAGACCCCGGCTCACTCAATGTTCTGCACCTGTTCGCGCATCTGCTCGATCAAGACTTTCATCTCGACGCCGCAGCGCGTCATCTCCGCGTCCTGCGACTTGGACGACAGCGTGTTGGCCTCGCGGTTAAGCTCCTGCATCAGGAAATCCAGCCGACGGCCCACGGACTCGCCGCGCTTGAGCGTCTGCCGCACTTCCTGGATATGGCTGTCCAACCGAGACATTTCTTCTTCGACATCGAGTCGCTGCGCAGCCAGTGCGACTTCCTGGGCCAGCCTTTGCTGTTCCACCTCGACGCCCAGTTCGGCGCAACGCGCCTGCAATTTTTCCAGCCACTGTTGCCGGACCTGCGGATAGCGTTCGCGAACCGCCTTGACCAGCACCTCCAAGGCCTCGCAGCGCTCGCTCAGGAACTGCTGCAGCCGCTCGCCTTCGCGCGCGCGGGTATCGGTGAAGTCTTTCAAGGCCCGCTCGAACAGTTTTCTGGCCTCTGTGATCAGCGGGACAAAATCGGCCTGCAGCTGTCGCAGCACTCCCGGGAAAGCCAGCATGCGCATGGGATCGGGCACCGTGGCAGCTCCAAGTTCCTGCGCCAGTTGATCCAGAGCCTTGCGGAGCTGCACCAATCGTGCCGGGTCGAGCTCCAACTGGTCCGCTGCACCACCTTCGCGAACGTAGCGCAGCCCGGCCTCAACCTTGCCACGGGAAATGTGCGCGCTGGCCTGTGCCCGCCACTCGTTTTCCACCGCCCGGAACTCTTCCGGCAGCTTGAGCTGGAGATCGAGATAACGGTGATTGACCGAGCGCAGTTCCCAACTGATACGACCCCATGGCGCCTGCACTTCAACGCGCGCATAGCCTGTCATGCTGCGGATCATGAGGGAAATTCCGGTTGGATGATTGAGCGGCATTGTAGCCGCAACCCCGCGTTGCGCGGAATGATCGACCCAGGAAGTAACGCGGCTACACGATACCGTGATCGGTATCAGGTAGCCGCCCGGCGCCGGATCGAAGATCGCTAGGCGCTAACCGGAAGAGGCGATACGGGCGGGAATCTTCTGCCGCCCGAGCCTTAATCAAGGGCAATCCGCTTATTTTTTCTTCGCAGCGGATTTTGCTTTTTTCACCAGCTTCTTGACTGCCGTTTTGGCCTTGGCGACAACTTTCTTCGCCGCGGTCTTCTTGGCAGCCGGCTTCTTCTTGGCAGCAGGCTTCTTTGCTGCAGACTTCTTTGCCGCCGGCTTCTTGGCAGCTGCCTTCTTCTTGGCAGCCGGTTTCTTCGCAGCAGACTTCTTCGCTTTGGTCACCGCCATGTCACAATCCTCCGTTCATCAACGATGTGCGGAACATTCCGCGCCATGGAAACACCATATGGCACTTCCATGGTTGTGAATTTTTACTTATAAAAGAGAGAAAATCAACACCTTTGGGTTGTCACATATTTTGGTGCTATATCCGTGGAAAAAAAACAATCATGTTTTTTCGCACAAAATTTTTTCCTGCTCGCACTTTTATTCTGCGCAGATGCGCAACTCGCGAACGCCGCCGCAGCGCCCGTGACACTAGGGTTTTCCATCGTACAGACCTACCCGCACGACGTCGCCCATTTCACCGAAGGCCTGCTCTGGCATGACGGAAAACTATATGAGAGCACCGGCCTCTATGGGCGCTCCGCGCTCTATGAAATCGATCTCGCCAGCGGCCGCACTTTGCGCAGCCACGCGCTGGATTCGCGCAAATTCGGCGAGGGACTCGCGCTGTCCAAAGGCCGTTTGATTCAGTTGACGTGGAAAGCGCAAGTGGGACTGATCTGGAGTCTCGCGTTCAATTCGCTGGGACACTTCCGGTATGCAACTGAGGGCTGGGGTCTCTGTACTTACGATCACCAATTGGTGATGAGCGATGGCAGCGACGCCCTGCGCTTCCTGAGCGCCGACGATTTTCATGTCCTGCGGACCGTCACCGTCCATGACGGCGACCGCACCATCGACCGGATCAATGAGCTGGAAACCGTCGATGGCCTGATCTATGCCAACGTCTGGACGACCAATCTGATCATCGTGATTGATCCCAAGGATGGCCGGGTGCTGGCGTCGCTGGATTTGTCGGCGCTCAAGGACCGACTGATGAAACCGGCCGGCTGGGACGAACGTGAAAACGTTCTGAACGGCATTGCCTACGATCCGACTTCAGGAAACCTGCTGGTGACGGGCAAGCGCTGGCCCAGCCTCTTTGAAATACGGGTCACCCCGCGCTTATCCGGCACAGATCAGGCAGGCAACGGCCGCGCAACGCCCCAGTAGTTATAAGTCAGCGGACGCGGTCCCGGCAGATACATCTCATCCAGCGATTCCAGCCTGAAGCCGCCTTCTTGCAGTAACGCGGGAATATTTCGATTGAGATTGCAGCCGCCCGCGATCGACTTCCAAAACGGGTTCATCCGATCCTGCCATCGGCGCACGCCGACATCGGGCGCCCTGCCATGTTCGCAATACAGCAACTGCCCCTCGGGCTTGAGCACGCGCCGCATTTCACGCAAGGCTTTCACCGGATCGGGAATCGTGCACAGGGTAAACGTCGTCACGATGGTATCGAAACTGGCATCCGGCATCGGGATCTCTTCTGCGGAAAGCACCAGCAACTCCACCTCGAGGCCCGCGGCATTCTTGCGCTGTACCGCCTTGGCGTGCATCTGCGGAGAAGGATCCAGCGCGCATAACCGGACAATCTGCGACCTGTCATAAAACGGAAGATTGCGGCCGGTACCCACGCCAATTTCCAGCACCTGCCCTCGTGCCTGTGGAATCAACTTGGCCCGCTGGCGCTGAACGGGCGATATGCCGCAGGCAAAATCAATCAGATAAGGCAGGACATAACGATCATAT
>JBOICJ010000278.1:0-5473 GCA_050740035.1 Stenotrophobium sp.
CCTGCAGGGTATCGAGGACTACAAGGAAAAATTCCGCAAGGTGTTCTGGGTCGTGCTGGATTTCTTCGACCACAATCCCAAGGTCGCGCAGATGATGATGAGTTCGGTCTACGTCAACACCTGGCGCAAGCAGGACACCTACCAGAACCCGATGCTGTTCGGCACCTTCATGAAGGTGCTGGGCGAGGGCCGCGCACGCGGCGTGCTCAATGACGAAGTCGACGAGAAATACCTGCTGGATTACCTGTTCGGCATTTCGGGGCGCTTGGTGCAGATGCACATCCATCGCGGGCAGAAAGAGTCGCTGACCAAGAATGCATCGGTGCTGTTCGAGATGCTGTGGCGCGCGATCTCGAAACCGGGCAGGGCCTGACGCGCGTTGCCAGGCCTCGAGATCGACGAATGCGCACGCAGATCGACGCGGTGTTCGTTGGCGGCGTCAGGCCGATGCCGGGCGATGGACGGCCGACCGGGTTTTTCAAGCAGGCCGTGCGTGGCGCCGTCGCGGTGGGCGCGGAAGGTCTGACCGGCGACCATCAGGCCGACCGGCGCGTCCACGGCGGACCGGAAAAAGCGATCCACCATTTCCCCGCGGAAAATCTCGCGCGGCTGGCGCTGGTGTTTCCCGGACAGGCCGCGCAATTCATTCCCGGCGGCATGGGCGAGAACATCTCCACGCGCGGCTGGACCGAGGCCGAGGTCTGCATCGGCGACGTCTACCGCCTCGGCAGCGCGCGGATTCAGCTCGGCCAGCCGCGTTCACCCTGCTGGAAGATCGATGCGCGCCACGGCGCCGAGGGCATCACCGAATACGTGCATGAGCACGGTATCGCCGGCTGGTATTACCGCGTGCTGACGACCGGTGCGGTGGCGGCGGGCGACGACATCGAGTTGCTGGAGCGTAACCCCGTGCCGGTAACCCTGAGCGAATACTGGAAGCTGCTGCACACGCATCGTCCGACGGCCGTCGAGCTTCTGCGCGTGATCGACACGCCGGGACTGGCGCCGCGCATCCGCGAGCGCCTGCGTCAGCGCCTGCAATGGCTGCGCGAGAACAGTGCGCTGGCCGGCGACTAGAGGATTTTCAGCACGTTTTCCGGCGGACGGCCGATCGCGGCACGATTGCCGATGACGACGATCGGGCGCTCGATCAGTTTCGGATGGCGCGCCAGAACGTCCAGCCACTGTTCGTCGCTGTAGCCATTGTCGGCCGACAGGCCCAGTTCCGAAAACAATTCTTCCCTGGTGCGCACGATCTGCAGCGGCTTGACGTCCAGCAGCCTGCACAGTTCGCGCAACTCGTCCTTGCCCGGCGGCTGCCCGAGGTATTCGATCACCTCGACCTTGGCGTCGTGATCTTGCAGCAGTTGCAGGGTGGCGCGGCTCTTGGAGCAGCGCGGGTTATGCAGAATCAGATTGCGCATTTCAATTTGCCTTCAAGCTGCGAACGAAGAAATCGGTCTGGTCTGCGACCACCCGCTCGAACATCGGCGGCACGTAGATATCGAAGTGTCCGGCCGGATAGCGCTTGACCGTGACCTTGTCCGGTGCGCGTCGCGCGCCATCTTCCATCGCCGACGGCGGCACCACCACGTCTTCGGTGGCGATGCAGAACAGCGCCGGGCAGGGCAGGCGCGGCGTCATCCTGTTGGGGCGATAGGTCGCCAACGTCAGTGCCCAGCTGGTGCTGATTTCGTTTTTCCATTCCGGCGGCGTGATGCGCAGGTAGCCGGGCTTGGAATCCGCTGTGGTCAGCGCCGCGACTTCGCCGGGCAGGCCGACCACCGGCATCGTCACGCGGCCCAGGCCCAGGCCGCCGCGCACCGCATCGGCCAGACCGTATGCGGACAGGCGCAGCGCCGCGACCAGGCCGCAGTGGCGGATCAGGTTGAACATGGCGGCAACGCCGTCCATCATCGCGCCCTGCGAACTGACTGCGGCGATCTTGCCGTCGGCGACCGCGGCCGCGACCGAGTGTGCGCCGGAAAACGAACTGCCCCAGGTGGCGATGCGCGCGCCATCGACGTCGGTCATGCGTCGCGCAAAGGCGATGGCACAGGCCCAGTCCTGCAGCTGTGCCTTCACTGACACCACTTGCCGTGGCGTGCCATCGCTCTTGCCGAAGCCGCGATAGTCGAAACACAGCACATGGAAGCCGGCCTCGGCGAAGCGGCGTGCGAACGGTTCGAGCCCCGCCGCGCGGGTGCCGCCCAGGCCATGGGCCATGACGATGCAGGGCACGCCCGCAGCACTGCGCATGCGGTCGTTGGCGGCCTCGAAATGGCCGGCGCGGATGCGCGTGCCGTGGCTCTCGAAGGCGATTTCATTGACGCGGATGTCCATGCGGTCTTCCAGTATGCGAAGCGGAAAATCTTACGCGCAAAGCCTCGTGCCGGTGCAGAAAATGTGCCGTGGACGCGACCCGCTATGTGCAAAAGTGATACAAGGATTGTTATTTATTATATAATTAATATTATATTTTTATATAAATAATAACATATTTTATCTGTAATTGCCGATAGCGGGTCCGCGATTAACGTTCGATGTCCGGGTCCGCGATCCAATGCGCCGGCGTTGTAGCGGAGCGCGTTGCCGCGCCCCGTGGATATGACACCGGGCTCAATTCTCGCGGGGATGGCAGGCATCCCATAGCGCTTGCCCCAGCCGCGAGATTTTAAGACTCTGCCGCACGATGGTTGCCTTCTGCCTGCCGGCCGTCTTGATCTGCTCGATCGCCGCGGTGATGGCGGAATCGGTCTCGAGAATCTGGTACTTGACCAGCAGCGAGGGCTGTTCCGGACCCGTTTCCACCAGGCCCAGGTTGCGCAGGCGAGTGACATAGGTTGGTGTCTCGCTGGCCCACTGGACGCCGGCAACCTTGCCGATACTGGAGACGTTCTCCACGACCTGGCGCGTGGGCGCGCCGAACAACGATCCAGCCGCGACATGGATCAGCGGGTGGCTGGCGCCATCCGATAATGCGGACAGGATTCTGGCCTCATCCGGAACCAGGGTCTTCAACACCCGCAGGAAATACTCGGCCTCGCATTCCTCCTGGGTCTGCTCGGTGGAACGCTCCAGCAGATCGCGCATGAGGTCCGGCAGCGCCGTGCCCGAGCATGGCGCCGCGGCAGTGATCTCCGCCTTCGGCGCGGGCGCTCGAGGCTTTCCGGCCACTGGGGCCTCGCCTTGCAACTCGTCCTGCACATGCCTGATCTCGCGCAGCAGCACGCGCTCGAGAAAATCCAGTTGGCGCCGGACCAGCCGCTGCGCCGGGCGCAGCAGGGACTGCATCAGGCCTGGTTCAGCCGCTTCGGCGTCCGGCCTGCTCCCACGCGCGCGCCCCTTCGCCCCGGGGTTCCGAAAACGCGGAGGCATGTCCGTCATTGCCGGCAATGACCTCAGTGCATGCCGCCGAGGTGCAACATGATCTGCACCTGCAACTCGCCGACGATGCAGCCGAGCACCGCGCCGACCGTGATCAGAATCCATTCGTCCTGCTGGAACGCCGGGCGCAACAGGCCTTCGAACTCTTCCGGCGTCAACTCCTTCATCTTCTCAGAAAGGTTTTTCTCGATCGCCATGGCGTCGGTCGCATACTGTTCCACGTATTTCATGGTTTCCGGCAGCCGCTCGATGATCTTGTTGGCCACCATGACTTTCATCTCGTGGTACTTGACGCTGCCCACGGCGAACACGACAAACGGTTTGGCGATGCTGGCCTGTTCGTCAACGATCTTCTGCACTTGTTTCTGGATCATGGCAAACAGTTTGTCGGATAGCGGGCCATGCAGGACGGAGTTGATGATGTTGGATGGCGTCAGGACTTCCTTGGCGATGAGCCGCCCGTATTCGCCGGCGACTTCCTTGCGGCGCTTCAGGAACAGCCCTTGCCAGGTGAACACGCCGAAGTAGCGTTTCGGATACTTGGGCTCGAACACCATGCGCAGCGCCAGCCAGTCGGTGAACCAGCCGGTAAGTCCGCCGAAGATCGGCATCACCCAGGGCGATTGTGTCACCGCCCACGTGAGGGCCTGGAGACAGCCGAGCATGAAGCCGAAATATAACCCTGAGTTACGGATAAAGCGGAACTCGCCTTTGCCCACATCGAGAAAAATGCGATTGAGCAGCTTCTTGTCCTTGATCAGATTGCTGACCACCATGTCTTTCAGGTCGAACACCTTGCGCACGTTCTTCTGAATCTGCGCCATGATGTCGCTGATCAGGTGAGGCGCCTCTTCCTGGATGCGCTTGATCAGCATCCGCTTCACCGTTTCCGGCGCCGCCTGCCACAAGCCCGGCGAATAGATCTGGGCGACCTCGCGTGTGATGTCCTCGACCGCCTCCAGCAAGGGTTGTTCGATTTCCTGGGCGACACGCTGGGCGTCGAGCCGGGCAAACAGGTCCTCCGGCTTGAGCAACTTCTGCGTCAGTGTGTCCACCGCGATGCCGGCCATGCGCGCCGCGTTGCGCGGAACGATGCCCTGCCAACCCAGGTATGGCGGCTTGCCGCGAAATTCGATGGGCTCGAACATCATGCGGATGGCGACGATCTTGGTCAGGAAGCCAATGCCCGCCGCCACGAAGGGCATTGATACGTAGATAGCCCAGTTGTGCTGGACGTCGACGGCAATCTCGTGCAGGTTTTGCATGCTCTCCCCCCTTGGCTTGTTATCGCCTGCGGACCCCTGCCGCTGATCTGCTCCGGATCAGCGGGCGAAACCAACATGGCCGAGTATAGGCAAGCGCCGCTGCTGCGCAAGCCGCGAGACCCCCTCGTGAATGCGCTGCCGCACCTCGTCGTAAATCTTGTTCACGTAACCGTCAGGTCTAGGCAGGCCTCGGCGCCGTCCTTCCGCATGGCCTTGAGTTCACGGCCACCGAGACCCTTGATCTGCGTCGGCGCGAGGAAGTCGGTGGCGGTGAAGCCGGTGCCGTAGATCAGCGCGTCTACTTCGAGGGCCATGCCGTCCCGAGCGCGGATACCGTTGGGCAGTACTGCGGCGATGCCCTCGCTGACGATTTCCACGTGGCCGGACCAGCTGAGTGCGCCAAGGCCGCGGTTTCCGCGAGATTGAGCAGCGCGAAATCCTCCGCTATTTATTGATCCGGGACGCAAATGGTATGGAATCCGTTCGGACTGAGCCTGTCGAAGTCCAACTGGAATGGCCCTTCGACAGGTTCAGGGCGAATGGCATTTGAGTGCCGAATCAATAGCTCAGATGCAGTCTGCTCAGAATCATCCCCGCGCCCAGCGCCAGCAGGATTGCACCCATGCTGCGATCAATCCAGTGCGCCGACGCCGTCAGGCGCTGGCGGACCCGTACATGTCCAAGCGTGAAGCTGACCAGACAGAACCATGCGGCGGTGAACAACACCATCCACAAGCCCAGCGCGATGCGTAGCCACACCGGCGTGGCGCCGGTGATCACGGTCGAGCACAGCGCCATGAAATACAGCAGCGCTTTTGGAT
>JBOICJ010000279.1:0-5996 GCA_050740035.1 Stenotrophobium sp.
GGCTTGATCATGCCGATGTATTTCATCCCGCTGGCCGAAGACACTGGCCAGATTGTACCGATCGGCGAATGGGTGTTGCGCAGCGCTTGCCGGCAGCTCAAGTCGTGGCACCAGCAGGGGCAGACGCAGCTGTCGGTTGCGATCAATCTTTCGCCGCGGCAGTTTCAGCAGCAGGACATTCCCGCGCTGGTCCGGGAGGTGCTGGACGAGACCGGCTTGCCGCCCGCATCGCTGCATCTGGAGTTGACCGAAAACATCATCCTCAGACAGTCGGAATCCGCGACCAACGCCTTGCGGCAACTGAAGGCGCTGGGCGTGCTGTTGGCCATCGATGATTTCGGCACCGGTTATTCCAGCCTGGGATATCTGAAGCGGTTTCCGGTCGACATCATCAAGATCGATCAGTCGTTCGTGCTCGATCTGATTGCCAACCCGGATGCGGCATTCATCATCCGGGCGATTATCAGCATGGCCAAATCGCTCAACATGAAAACCGTCGCCGAAGGCGTGGAGACCCGGGAGCAGATGGATTTTCTGGTGGAAAGCGGCTGCGATGCGATTCAGGGTTTCTACATTAGTCGTGCACTGCCGGCCGAAGAATATCTCCGGTTTGTGATGCAGAGCGTCAGCGGCGGCGCACCCGGTGGCGGGTAATTCTGGCTGGCTTACAGGCGCCCGCGAAAAATATCCTGCGACTGCTCGTTTACGGCTTTGCCGCCGCGCAACTGCCGCGTGCGCCAGGCCACGCGCACGCCGACCTGCGGCCGCGTGTCGGAACTCAGCGTGACCTCCAGCGTATCGGCAGCTTGCAGTTGCAGCGGGCTGAGCAGCGGCAGGTAAATCTGTTGCCAGTGCGTGGGCGGTGCGTAAGGCGAAGTGCTGACGACGATGCCGGGGACCAACTCGCATTCCCACCACAGCGCGTAGCCGAAAACCTGCGTCGCGCCGGACAAGTCATTGCCGCTCCATTTGACCGTGCTGCTGCGCTTGCTGGCCGGCGCGGTTGCGGCGGGGCTGAAATCGAGATCGTCCCACAGCCGAGCGCTGTTCTCGCCCGCAAGATCGGCCGGGCGCAGCGTCTGCACGAACATGTTGTTGAGCGAGATCGTGCGTGCCGCGCTGAGGTCGATGCCAAATCCGACCTGCGGCCAGATGTCGATTTCGTCCTGCACTCTGGCAGTGACCACCGGCGCAACCCACTGCCGCAACCGGCCGGGAATGACGACGCCGTTCTTGTTGAGGAAGCGGCGCGCATCCACCAGCGTTTCCAGCAGGTTTTCCTCCAGCGCGTAGTTGCCCAGCGTCTCTGAGATCACCACGTCCGCCTTGGGCGGCTTGGCGATTTCGGAGGAATGCGCCTTGATGAAAGTCAGCGCATCGAGCTTGTTCTTGCGCGCCAGCGCTTCGGCCAGATCGAGCGTGTCGGCGTATTCGACCAGCGTGCAGTGGCTGGCGCCGAGCTGCCGCGCCATGAAGCTGAGGAAGCCGGTGCCGGCCCCCAGATCGACCACCGTGGTTTTGCCGGGGCGGATGACTTTTTTCAGCGCATGATGGAACGCGGTGTTGCGGGCGGTATCGCCCAACAGTTTGCGGTGCAATTCGATTTCGCTCATGGCACTACAATAAAGGATTCGCTGACCCTCGAACACGATCCATGCGCTTTACGCCGGCCGAGATTTCAACTGCTTTCAACGCGGGCGCGGTCCTGCGTGGCAAGCAGTACTGGCAGCAGCATCGCGTGCAGCGTTTCGCTCTGGATGAGGCGGGCGACAGCATTCGGATCGAGGCCACGGTCGAGGGCGCCGAGGCCGCGCCCTATGCCTTGATCGCAACGGTCGCGCCCGACCTGCACGGCATCCGCTTCGAGAGTCACTGCAGTTGTCCGCTCGGCGGCGACTGCAAGCACGTGGTGGCCGCCCTGCTGGAAGCCTGCAACCGCTGGCAGCGCACGCAAGGCCGGGCGTCACGGGCCGAAACCGCCAGCGCCGGCGAAACGCTGTCGCACGAAGTGCGGGACTGGCTGGCGCAACTGTCGGATGCCCCGGCGGCGAGCGCGCCCGCTGCGGGCGGCGAGAAGCGGAAACTGCTGTACATCATGAAGCAGGCGCACCAGCGGCCGCAAAGCATCCTGATTCAGCTTTGCACGGCGCGTCTGCTCAAGGATGGTGGCATCGGCGCGCAGTCGCTGGAGCCTTATCACAATGTCGATGGCGCCCTGCGCCAGCTGCCGAAATTCATCACCGAGGATGACCGCGAACTGCTGCGCGCGCTGCATCCCTATCGCGGCAATGGCGGCGAATACCGTCTGCGCGGCCGCAGCGGCGTGCATGTGCTGCAGATGATGCTGGCCAGCGGGCGCTGTTACTGGCAGGCGCCCGACAACCGGCCCCTGCGTCCGGGCGCGCCGCGCAGCGCCGAACCGCAGTGGCAGGCGGCGGACGATGGCAGTCAGCGCCTGAGCCTGCGGATGACGCCCGCGGTCAGTGGTTTCCTGGCGCTGAGCCCGCCCTGGTACGTCGATGCCGACAGCGGCGAGTGTGGCCCGGTGCAGACCGAACTGCCGCCGCGCACCGCTGCCGCGCTGGTCGATGCACCGCTGCTGCCGGCGCAGGTGCTGCCGCAGGTGGCGCAACGGTTGGCGCAAACGCCCGCATCGCGGCCCTTGCCGGCGCCGCCGCTGCTGCCGCTGCGCAAGCTGAGCGACACCACGCCGCAGCCGCTGTTGCAGTTTTATGGACGCGAAGGCCCGGCCTCCCTGCGCTACGGGCCGCGCGCGCATCTGGGCATGGCGCGGCTGTTTTTCATCTATCACGATCGGCGTGTGGCGGCAGCCGATTCGCTGTCGCTGATCGCCGTCGGCGCCGGCCGCGAGATTTTGCAGATCGAGCGGAACCGCAAGGCGGAGCTGCACAGCCTGAGTCAGCTCGCCGCGTCCGGGCTGGTCCCGGCCGCGCGCGTGTTGCAATCCTGGGAAATGCACGGCGTCGGCCGCGACGACTACACGCTGCAGGCACCGGGGGACGATAGCGCCTGGGTGGCATTCATGATTGAGCGTCTGCCGGGGTTGATCGAACAGGGCTGGAAGGTCGAGTACGAGCCCGGTTTCCCGCACCGGTATGCCGAGGTCGAGGAGTGGTTCGGCGAGGTCAGCGAGGGCGCGGGCAACGACTGGTTCGGGCTCGAACTGGGGATACAGGTCGGTGGCGAGCGGATCAACCTGCTGCCGCTGCTGATCGACGCTCTGCGCAGCCAGCCGCAGATGTTCAGCCTCAAGCAACTGGCGGAAATTTCTCCCGGACAGCAATTTGTCGCGGAACTGCCGGATGGCCGCCGCGTGGCGCTGCCGCTGACGCGGGTGCAGCCGATCCTGCACATCCTGATCGAGCTTTACGACGGCCAGGCGCTCGACGCCGATGGCCGTCTGCGCATGTCGCGCGTGGATGCCTTGCGGCTTGCGGAACTCGACGCCGCCAATGTGGCGGCCCGCACGCGCTGGCTCGGCGCCGAGACGCTGCTGGAGCTGGGGCGCCGGCTCAGCGATTTCAGCGGCATCAAGGCGGTGGCGCCACCCGCGGGTCTGCGTGCGACCCTGCGGCCCTACCAGCTCGACGGTCTCGGCTGGCTGCAATTCCTGCGCGAATACGGCTTTGGCGGCATCCTCGCCGACGACATGGGTCTGGGCAAAACCGTGCAGACGCTGGCGCATCTCCTGATCGAGAAAGAGGCGGGCAGGCTTGACTGTCCGGCGCTGGTGATCGCGCCCACTAGCCTGGTCGGCAACTGGCAACGCGAGGCGCGGCAGTTCGCGCCGAGCCTGCGCGTGCTGGCTTTGCACGGCGCGCAGCGTCACCAGCATTTCGCCAGAGTTGCGCAATACGATCTGGTGGTGACGACCTATCCGCTGCTGTCGCATGACATCGAAACCCTGCGCAAGCAGGATTTCCATCTGCTGGTGCTCGACGAAGCGCAGAACATCAAGAACGCCCGGACCCAGGCGGCGCGGATGGTGCAGCAGATCAATGCGCGCCACCGCCTGTGCCTGACCGGCACGCCGATGGAAAACCACCTCGGCGAACTGTGGTCGCAATTCCATTTTCTGCAACCGGGGCTGCTCGGCGACGAGCGCCAGTTCCGGCGCCTGTACCGCACGCCGATCGAGAAGCTGGGCGATGACGAGCGCCGCACGCATCTGCTGCGGCGCATCGCACCTTTCATCCTGCGCCGCACCAAGCAGCAGGTGTTGCAGGAGTTGCCGCCCAAGACCGAGATCGTGCGCAGCGTCGCGCTGACCGGCGAACAACGCGATCTCTACGAAACCCTGCGCCTGGCGATGCACGAGAAAGTCCGCGACGAGATCGCCAGCAAGGGGCTCGGCCGCAGCCACATCGTCATCCTCGATGCGCTGCTCAAGCTGCGCCAGACCTGCTGCGACCCGCGTCTGCTCAAGCTCGAATCGGCGCAACGGGCGGCAGGCGTGTCGGCCAAGCTCGAACTGCTGATGGAACTGCTGCCGGAGATGCTGGAAGAAGGCCGCCGCGTGCTGCTGTTCTCGCAGTTCACTTCGATGCTGGCCCTGATCGAGGCCGAGCTGACGCGGCAGGGCATCCACTACCTCAAGCTCACCGGCGAAACCCGCGATCGTACGGAACTGGTGGAGCGTTTCCAGAACGGCGAGTCGCCGCTGTTCCTGATCAGCCTCAAGGCCGGCGGCACCGGCCTGAATCTGACCGCTGCCGACACCGTGATTCATTACGACCCGTGGTGGAATCCGGCGGTGGAAAACCAGGCCACCGACCGCGCGCACCGCATCGGGCAGGACAAGCCGGTGTTTGTCTACAAGCTGATCGTCGAAGGCAGCGTGGAAGAAAAAATCATGGCCATGCAGCAGCGCAAGGCGGAACTCGCAGCCGGCATCCTCGACGGCCGCGTGGGCGAGTCCGGCGCGGCCTTTGACGCACAGGATTTGCAGGCGCTATTCGAGCCGCTGGGCTAGATGAGTGCGTGCGTGACGCCACCCGCTCTTGTTGCCTAGGCTGGAGATATTGTTATTAAATATTTACTAATTTTTATTATTATTAATAATAGATAACAGAAAGAATGCCCCGTTTTACAGGAGCGGGTGACGCTTGTAGCGTTTGACGCTATTGTCCTGCGCAAGATCAAATGCTGATCGCCGTTTTGGTCGATGCGATCTGTCGACAGGCAGTGTTAGACGAGAGTAAGCATGAACCAGAGCCCCGAACTGCTGCGACGGTTGCTGCGCGCGAAGGATCGGATGGACGGTGCGTCCCACGAGGAGTGGCCCATCCATCGACTGGCGCAAGTGAGCGCTGTTTCGGTGGCCCACTTCGCGCGCTCGTTCAAGGAGGCTTTCGACGTGCCTCCTCACCGGTACCTCCTCACACGCCGCATTGAGCGAGCTGTTGCGCTGTTGGGTGACACCGACCTCTCCATTACGGAGGTCGCGTTCCTGACCGGCTGGAAGAGCCTTGGTACTTTTGGGCGCATTTTCCGCGACATCATTGGCGAAAACCCGGGAAGTCTTCGAGCTCGCGCGCGGTCTGCTCCGCATGGGCGGGAACACGTGCCCGAGTGCATCGTGCGCGCCGTCCAGCGACCAGACCTCAAAATAGCAGTTTCGGATAAGCGACGGGAAAAGGCAGTTGAGAGAATAGAACTCCAATCAACGGAGGTTATATGACTCAAGGCGTAGATGTGGTCGGTATGTATGTGCGCGATCAGGACGAGGCACTTGCGTTCTACGTCGAGAAGCTGGGTTTTCGCGTCCACACTGACGTTCGCAATGGTGACTACCGCTGGCTCACGGTGCAGCATCCTGAGCAATCCACCTTCCAACTCGGTTTGTTCAAGCCGGGACCGCCGATACATGACGCGGCGACCGCAAAGACCCTTTACGAGGTCGTGGCTAAGGGTGCCATGCCACCGCTGGTACTCGTGGTAGACAACTGCCGTACTGCCTACGAACGGCTGAGCGC
>JBOICJ010000280.1:0-2506 GCA_050740035.1 Stenotrophobium sp.
GCGCGCAGCTGTACCGGCCCTATCTCAATCCATTGCCGCTGAACCACAAGAAGAGCAGCTTCGGACCCGATCCGAGCATCAACCTGACCTGGCCGGATGCGATGGCGTTGCTGGACGCGCATCACGCGGTGCAGCAGGCGGCGATGGCCGGAGGTTCGTTGTTATTACAGCCACAGCAGGAAAGCCTGCGGCCATCCTATGTTGATGGGCGTTACATCACGGCGGATTTCTTTGCGATGTTCGGCGTGCCGTTCGAGCATGGCAGCGCCTGGACCGCTGCCGACGACGCGGCGCGCGCACGTGTGGTGGTGCTCAGCGCCACACTTGACCGCAAGCTGTTCGGTGGCGCCGACGGCATCGGCCAAACGGTGCGGCTGGGCGGCAATGATTTTCGCGTGATCGGCGTCACCTCCGACTGGCATCCGCGGCCGCTATTCTATGACGATGCCTCGGGCAGCCTGTATGGAGATTCCGATCAGTTCTTTCTGCCGCTGTCCGTGGCGGTGGATCTAAAATTGCGGATTAACGGCAACATATCGGGCTGGGGAAAGAATGACGGACCGAATACCTTGACCAGCCCCAGCACATCCTGGCTGCAGTTCTGGGTGAAGCTGGACACTCCAGCACAGGTCGCAGCGTACAGACAGTTTCTGTTCGACTATTCCGCGCAACAGAAGGCGCTGGGCCGTTTCCAGCGTCCGCCTACCGACGCGAAGCTGTACAGCCTGATGGGCTGGCTGGCGCACGAAAACCTGGTGCCGAACGACGTGCGGCTGCAACTGTGGCTGGCGCTCGGATTCCTGCTGGTGTGCATGGTCAATATCGTTGCCCTGCTGCTGGCGAAATTCCTGCGTCGCAGCGGCGAGATCAGCGTACGGCGTGCATTGGGTGCGCGCCGGCTCGACATCTTTGCGCAGTTCGGCATCGAATCGGCGGTGATTGGTTTCGCTGGCGGAGCGCTTGGGTTGCTGATCGCACAGATAGGATTGTGGAGCGTGCGGCAGCGCCCCGATGGCTACGCGCACCTGGCGCAGATGGATATTTCGATGTTGCTGGGCACATTCGCACTTGCGGTGCTCGCCAGCGTGCTGGCTGGCCTGCTGCCGGCGTGGCGCGCCTGCCGCGTGCCGCCGGCACTGCAATTGAAAACGCTGTAGGGGGAATACGATGCACTTGCAACCGATCCTTGCCAGTTTGCGCCATCACAAGCTCACCGCGATCATGCTCATGCTGCAGGTGGCGCTCACCTGCGCGATAGTTTGCAACGTCGTGTTCATGATTGTCGGTCGCGTCGAGCGGATCAGCCTGCCCACGGGCATCGCCGAGAATGAGCTATCGGTGATCCACAGCACCGACATCGGCAAGGATGAAAATCCGTGGGTGCAGCATCAGGCCGACTTGGCGGCGTTGCGCACGATACCCGGCGTCGAATCGGTCGCGGTGGTGAGCTATTCGTTGCCGCTTAACCAAAACGAGGACAACTACGGCGTATGTCCGAACAAACAGACAGTAGAGCGAGCGATGCAAGCCATGTCGATGAAAGGCTTGGGTTGCATACAGCCCAGTGTCTATGACGGTTCGCCCGGCCTGATCAAAACGTTGGGCCTGCATCTGGTCGAAGGACGGGGATTTCTGCCTGACGAGTACGTAGCGAAGGGTAAGCCGGCTGTCGCGATTATCACCCGGGCAACGGCTCAGCGTTTGTATCCGGGTCAGGACGCGCTGGGAAAGGATATGTACGTCGGTCTGCACGTCATGCGCATCGTCGGCATCGTGGACACGCTGTTGCGCCCCAGCCTGCGTAACCCCGGCGTTGATTACGACAGCATGATCTGGCCGCAACTGCCAAACAATTCCGGCGCGAACTATGTCATGCGTAGCACGCCGCAGGATCGCCAGCGTGTGCTGCAAGCCGCGGCAAGGGCGCTGATCAAGGTCAATCCCAATCGCATCATCTACCCGGATCGCATGCAGACCTACTCGCAGATCCGCGCCCAATACTTCCAGCGCGACACCACCATGATCGGTCTGTTGATCGCCTCGGCCCTGGGATTGATGTTCGTCACCGCACTGGGCATCAGCGGGCTGGCGAATTTCTGGGTGCAGCAGCGCACACGCACCATCGGCATCCGGCGCGCGGTCGGCGCGACGCGCGGAGATATCCTGCGCTACTTCCAGACCGAGAACTTCCTGATCGTGACCTTCGGCATCGCGCTGGGCATCGTGCTGGCGGTGGCGATCAACCTG
Source organism: Stenotrophobium sp. (assembly GCA_050740035.1). GTDB lineage: Bacteria > Pseudomonadota > Gammaproteobacteria > Nevskiales > Nevskiaceae > Stenotrophobium. Next base: position 2,248 of record JBOICJ010000280.1, read on the forward strand.
ACACTGATGAAGTTCTACGAACTCCCGCGCCTGCCGCTGTACTACCTGCCGATCGGTGCAATCGCATTGTGGTTGCTGGGTCAGCTCGCCGTACTCGGTCCAGCTCTGCATGCCGCGGCGGTGCCGCCCATGACCGCCACTCGCAGTGTTTGACCTGTCACTTACCTGTATAAATGCTTAGACTGATGCCGCGGCGGCGGAGCAGGCTTGCCGTGCCCTGATTCCGAACGAGATGTCACATGGCAACCGTCCTGATCAT
>JBOICJ010000281.1:0-17620 GCA_050740035.1 Stenotrophobium sp.
ACCTTGCCGTCCTTGTCGCGCGACGTGATCTTGGGCCGTTCGCCGGAAAAATCAGCAGCGGTGATCTCCACCTCGAAGCGCGCTTCGGCGCCCACGCGCTGCGCCTCGTTGATCAGAATCTGGTCGAAGTCGGCGCGGATCACCTGATAGGTGTAGCCGTGGCCGGGGCTGGATTTCTGTGCGAAGTTGAATTCCGAATGCTTGCCGCGCCAGGCAAAATCGGCGCCGTTCTTGTACTGAAAGCCGCCGGCCTGCACCGCTTCGAGCATGCCGGCTTCGTCGATCAGCACCAGACTCTGCGCCAGCAGCGATTCGCCGATGGAAAAGCGCGGAAACGCCTGCTTCTCCAGCACCAGCACCTTGTAGCCGCGCTGTACCAGCAAACCTGCGGCGACCGCGCCGGCGGGGCCGGCGCCGATGATGAGAATGTCGGTCATGAGTCTTTCGATACCTTTTTGTGGATTATAGGAAAGGGCGCGCTGCAACCGCGGCCGCGAGAAAAATCAGTTCGATGCCTCGTGCGGCTTGTCTGTGGCCAGCACCTGCGCGATCACCACCGCCAGCGAAATGCCGAACAGCAGGGTCAGGCCGAAGCTGTGGATGAACGGTGTACTGGAGAACGACAGCAGCCCGAACGACAGCAGCGTGGTGGCGGCGCAGACCAGCACTGCGATCAGCGATGACAGCGGCGTGTTGCGCCCTTCGCGCAGGAAGATGGCGTAATCGATGCCGATGCCCAGCACCAGCAGCAGCGCAAACGTGCTGAACAGGTTGATCGCCTCGCCGGTCAGGCCGAACAACCCCAGCGTGCCGAGGCAGGCCAGCGCCGGACTCGCGACCACGCGCAGCGCGCTGGTGAAGCCGTAGCGCAGCGTGAACAGCAGCAGCACGCCGAGATGGCCGAGTACCACGATCCAGGCGGTGATGCGCTGGTAGCGCGCCAGCAGCGCCGAGATGTCGTCGACCTTGTCGACGAAACGCACGCCGCGGTCGGGCGCATTGAGTGCGCGCAGCGCAGACAGATCGCGAATCCCGCCCAGTGTCACCACCGCGCCGTAGCCGTCGGGCATGGCGCCGAGCCAGAGATGGCGGTACGAAACCGATGCCGGACTCGCCAGCCAGGTCTGCGGCTGCAGGCGCGCGTGGGTTTGCGCGACGCAATCGTGCAGGCGGGCGGCGATGGCGTCGCCGGCAAAACCCATCTGCTTGAGGATGCGCGCCAGCGGGCCGCTGCCGGTGCAGACCTGCTGACGCATCAGCGTCGCGTTTTCATCCTGGGTTTTGAGCGAAGGCAGCGCGCGGCTCAGCGCTGCGTAGGCACTGATCGTGCCACGGGTCTGCAAGGCATCGAGCTGCGGGCGCAGCGCCTCCTCGTGTTCCAGCACCGCTTCCGGTGTTTTGCCGGTGACCAGGAAAAACTGCGTCTCGGTGGGGTTGCTCAACAGCTTGCGCACGCGGATTTCGCTCTGCATCAATTGTGGCGGCGAGGCCTGCATCAGGCGCAGATCATTGACTACGCGCAGGCGCAGCAGGCCGGCGACCGCGACGACGACGATGATGGCGAGGATCAGCCATCCCGGTCTGCCAATCGGACGCGGCAGCAGTGCGCGGAGCGCGCGTTCGATCAGCGGCGAAACCGGCGGCGCCTGCGGCGGCCGCAGCAGGGGAAACAGGCACAGCACGCAGCCACAGGCGGTGCTCAGGCCGACCGCCGAAAACACCGCGATCTGGCGCAGGCCGGGGAAAGGCGCGGCCATCAATGTGGCGTAGGCGACCAGCGCCGTCGCCAGTCCGAGCAGGATGCCGGGCGCGACCTGGCGCACCGCGCTGCGTCCGTCCCAGCGGCCCGGCAGGCGAAACGCGTCGGTGAGGAAATAGGTCGAGTAATCGGCGGCGACGCCGATCAGACTGGAGCCGAACACCAGCGTGATCAGATGGATGCGGCCGAACACATAGTGACTGACGGTCAGCGCCGCGATCACGCCCAGTGCGATCGACGTCGCAGACATCATCACCGGACGCATCGAGCGATGCACGAACAGCAGCAACAGGATGGTGCCGAGCAACGAGAGACCGCCGAACAGGGAGATTTCGCGCTTGGCCTGCCGCGCCGCATCGGCGGCGTGCGGCAACAGGCCCGATGACAGGACTTCCGCCCCCGCGGCCTGTGCCTGCGCGTACGCCTGCGCGATTACGGGCATCGCCTGCTCTTGCGCAGCGACCGAGAACGGGCTGTCGCGGGTCTCGGCGATCACCAGCACCCAGTGTCGCCCTTCGCCATCGACGCTGAGCATGCCGTTTTGCAGCTGCACCTTACCCAGCGGCGGCACCTGCTGCAACAGGAAATCGCTGCCCAGGCCCAGCGGGTCTTCGGCGGGCGACAGCGGGCGCATCAAGCTCGCCGGCGAGTAGAGCGCGTGCAGCGCCGAGTCGTAGATTGCGTCGCCCTGCCCGGCCGCAAGCCGGTTGCGGTCGGCGGCCGCCAGCAGCACGCCGCGATACGGCGCGTACGCGGACAGCGTGTCGCGCATGCGGTTCTGCACGTGCAACTGCACGTCCGAAAACGCCGGGTTCTTTTGCAGGCAGGCTGCAAAGTCGTTTGCAGCGCGACCCGCCGCAGTATCTGTGCTGGCGCCGATCAGGAACAGGGTTTTGCGGCCCGCTTGATCCGAAAACCGATGCAGCGCGATGTCCACCACCGGGTCTTTCTCGGTGCCCGGCAGCAGCGCGAGGATGTCGGTTTCCGGATTGAGCTGGTGCACGACACGCGTGAAAAACACCGTGCACAGCACCAGCATCAGCGCCAGCCAGACGAAAAAGCGCAGGCGCAGACTCCCCAGCATTAACTAAGACTCGCAGCCGGAGTTATTACGTGCGCCTGCGCCCGAATCATTCGCCCGCGCACTTGTACGGCGGTGCTCGATTGAGGTCGTAGCAGCTCTGACCAAACCCCATCGGCCAGTAGATCAGGCCATAGGGCGGCCAGAAGATCGACACCACGCGGAAGTGTGATTTCACTTTGCCGCTTTCTACGACGTGGCCAGCTTTGATCAGCTGGAAAGGCACGCCTGCGGAACTGGTCCAGAAATACGGACGTGTTTCGATAGTGCCCGCCCCATAGACAGCCTCACGGCCGCCGAGGCGAATCTGTGTGTCAGGCGGCAAGTTGAACGTGGCCGTGGTCGAGCAGCCACAGAGGAGTATTCCCGCGGTCGCTGTTAACAAAAATGTGCGGATGGATTTCATCGTTGTCTCCCTAGGTGTTTTATTGTTTGAACAGTGCCGCTTCCTGCGGCGTGAGTGCAGCAGAACTCGTTGTATTTTCCAGCGTGATTGCGGTGCGGTCGCCATGGGCGTCGAGCAACTCGACTGCGCTGACGCGTTTGTCGCCAGTGATGACGGCTTGGGTCAGCACACCCGCCAGCGCGCTATTGAGCGGGCGCAGGCCCATTGTCCAGCCCTTGCCGGCGGGCATCCCGTAAAGCGTGAAATTGCTGGCGAGCGCGGCCGGGTCGAGATTGAAGATGGAAAAGAACACGTCGCCGACAATCTTGAGCCCGGGCTGTGTGGCGGCGTCGATGCGTACCATGACCTTGCCGCTGTCCACCTGCAGCATCTGCGTCGGCGTGAGGATGAACTCGGAGTCGAACGGCGTCAGCGTGTGCCAGTAAATGCCCTGCGCGCGCGAGATGATGAAGCGGCCGGTGGATTTGAGCGGCGCGGGGATTTCCTGCAGCGTCTTGATCTGGGTGAACTGGCCGCGCAGCACCGGCGAGTGCGCCAGTTCCTGCTCCGCTGCGGTGATGATGACGCGCAGTTGTGCGGGCGTTGCCGGATGATCGAACACTGCGGGCGTCGCTGCATATGCCGCTTGGCATAGCAGGAGCGAAAGCAAAGTCATCAGGCGTGTCATGCCGATACGCCGAGTTTTTCCAGCAGGATGGCCGGCGACGACAGGCACATTTCCAGCGTCTGCCGGTTGATCGCCACCTGCGTCGTGCTGCCCTTGGTCAGGCGCTCGCCGCTGGCGGCGTCGGTGATCAGGTAATCCATCTTCAGGCGGAACTCCCACTCGACGATGCGCACGCGCACACGAACCTTCTGCTTGAAGCGCAGCGGCTTGACGAAGCGCATCTGAAAATCGATCAGCGGAAAGGCGTAGCCGCTGTCGAGCATGTGGTCGTAGTTGTAGCCGAGCCGTTCCAGCAACGCGCAGCGAGCAACCTCGAAATAGCGGGCGTAATGGCCATGCCAGACGATGTTGGCGGGATCGCAGTCGTGAAACGGGATTTCGATCTCGACGCTGTGCTGCAAATGGTCGGGGACGTTCATGCGGATTTTCCGGGAAAGCGGCGGCGCAGCAGACGCGGCAGGCGCAGCAGCATGCCGCAGAACAGGCGCGTGTGCATCCACGAGATGCGCAGGTTGTCGCGCAGCAGGTGAAAGTGCGAGACGCCATCCTGCGGATAGGTCACGTGTGTCGGCAGCGACAGCACCGGCGTGCCGCGCCACCACAGCCGCACCATGATGTCGGTGTCGAAATCCATGCGCTTGCCGACGCGCTCGCTGCGCCACAGCGCCAGCGATTCGCGCAGCGGATAGACCCGGAAACCGCACATGGAATCGCGAATCTCGAACGACAGCGTGTGCAGCCAGACCCAGAAATGCGTGATGTAGCGGCCATACAGCCGGCCGCGCGGTACCGAGCCGTCGTAGACCGGCACGCCGGTGACCAGCGCCAGTGGATTGGCAGCCGCCAGCGCCAGCAGTTTCGGGATGTCGGCAATGTCGTGCTGACCGTCGGCATCCACCTGCACCGCGTGGCTGTGGCCCTGCGCATGGGCGGCGGCGCAGCCGCGCATCACCGCCTCGCCTTTGCCCTGGTTGGGCTGGTAGCGGATCAGCTGCAGCCAGCCGGTTTCCCGCCGCGCCAATGCGTCGAGCACCGGCGTGGCCGCCGCGTCGCTGCCATCGTCCACCAGCCAGCACGGCAGGCCCAGCGGCCGCAGGGCGTCGATCGTGCCGGCGATGGCTTGCGCGTGATTGAAGAACGGCACGACGATGCAGGGCTTGAAGATCGGACTCATGTCAGGCTGCATCGCTAAAAACGATCCGTCCCGATGAACAGACCTGTCCTTTTTCCTGATAGCGGAAGCGCAGTTCGCCGGCGTTGTGCTGCTCCAGCGTCAGTGTCACCTCGGCGCCGGGTTGCAGGATGCGCATGAATTTCAATGCCGACAGGCGCCGGAAGTTTTCCGGCAGATCGAAGGACTGGCGCGCCAGCCGTATCGCCCAGTCCACCTGGACCACGCCGGGCAGCAGCGGAAAACCGGGGAAATGGCCCCTGAAATGAATCAGATCGACCGGGATGCGCAGCTGCAAAATGATCGAGGCGCCGTCGCGATGGCGGGCGAGGACTTCGGGTTCCGGCTGCAAGGCGACTCCAGCCACGGTCCTCACGCGCGTTCAGGGTGCGGGCGTGGGCGCGGCGTGCAGCAGGTCGTACACAGCGTTGACGACATCGCCCACCGTGCGCACCTGTTTGAACTCTTCGGCCTGCATCTTCTTGCCGGTGACTTCCTTCAGCTTGATCACCAGATCGACTGCATCGATGCTGTCGATTTCCAGGTCCTGATAGAGATTGGCGTCCAGCGTTATTTTTGCCGGATCGATCTCGAAAAGCTCCACCAGGATATCGCGCAGACCCGTGTAGATTTCTTCCCTGTTCTGCATATCGCTCAAAATTCCCCTGATCCCTTAATCCCTTGCCCCCAAGGCGAATTATAAGGCCAGCGGAGGGCCCATGCGGGAATCGGCGTGCGGTCAGCCAGTCAGTTGCGCGACCCGCGTGCTGAAATGCCGTTCGAGGTGTTCGGTCAGGTGCCGCGCGGCGAGGCCACGGCTACCGTCCGCCGGTACGAAATCCTCCGCGCGCAGGGGACTGTCGACGCAGACCTTGACGTGAAAGCGCCGTGGCGGGATGTGGTACCAGGGCTGGCCCTTGATCAGCGTGGTGGGGACGACGCTCAGCGTCACCGGCAGGACTTCGGCGTTCGCCGCCAGTGCGATCTGCGCCGCGCCGCGCTTCATGCGGATCGGCTGATCCGGCTGGCTGCGCGTGCCTTCGGGGAACACCAGCAGCGAATGCCCCTGGCGCAGGCGTTCGGCACAGATCGCGATTAGCGCCTGCGGATCGTCGCTGGCGATGTAGCCGGCCCAGGCCGCGGGCCAGCGCATGAACGGATTGCGATAGATGCCGGTCTTGACGATGCAGTCGACCTTGGGCATGAACGAGATCATGAACACCACGTCGAGCAGGCTCGGGTGGTTGCACACCACCAGCCGGCCGGGTTGCAGCAGGCGCTCGCCGCCGCGCAGTTCCCAGGTCAGGATGCCGGTGCTTTTCATGAACCAGATGAACAGACGCCAACTGGTGTGCATCAGGTATTGCGTACGGCGGCGCGTGTCGTCGGGACTGCGCGAGATCAGGCGCGCCAGCGGAAACAGCGTCAGCGACAGCAGCAAGCCGCCGATGCCGAACAGCGTGAAGCTCAGGCCGGTGGCGATGACGCGCCAGAGGTAGTTGAGCCGGGCACCCAGCCCTTTCATGCAGCCGCTGCCGGCATTGCGTAGAGACCTTCCATTTCCAGCAGCAGGTCTTCGCGGCAGATGTCGCCTTCGAGGCACAGGATCGGTGTGTCGGTGCCGAACAGTTGCGGCAGCATTGGCCGCAGGGCGGGCATCAGGCCGGGATCGCGCAGGTAGAGTTTGAGCGCCAGTGGCTGGCCGGCGGTCGGAGATGGGTCGGAGTGGAGTTGCAGCTGCGCGTTTTGCACCAGCGCGTTGATGTTGTTACGCACTTCTTCGAGTTGCCGCGCGGCGTCGCCGCGATGGCGGCTCTCGTGTCCGACGATGCTGGCGGTGCCGGAGATGTACAGGTGTGTGGTGTCCGACCAGTGTTTGAGCATTGCGCGCGAAAAACTCGGGCTGCGCGGGCCGTATTCGCGCGGATAGCGAAAGGCGCTGACCTGCCGCGGATTCTCGATCTGCACGCCCGGTGATTTTGCCGCGATGAAGTAGATCACCAGGCCGCTGTCGTGGCTGCCGATCGCGGTGGCCGCGGGCAGATTGAGCTCGAAGCCGGGCTTGAGCGACAGCGCGCGATGGCGGCCGAGGCTGAACTGGCGGTAGCGCTCGGCATCGCCCTCGCCGTGGGTGATGTCGGCCATATAGATCCAGACGCGCAGCCAGCAGGGATAGCCGAGTTTTTGCAGCAGCCGGTCCATGCGCACATAGGCGCGGAACGCGGCGTGGTCCATGTGTGCCAACTCGGTCTCTTCGAGGCGCAGACTGCCGAACAGCACGATGCTGTTTTCGGCATAGCCGATGCCGTCGTCGCGGCCGTGGCGCACCGGCAGCTCGCTCTGCCAGAGTTGCGCAGTGTGCGTGCCCAGAGGCACCAGCCCGACATCGATCACGCGCGGGTCGTCGTGCGCAGGCAGCCCTTTGCCGAAGCGGATGCAGGCCAGGGTGTGGTCGTCGGGCACGGCCCGATCCGCGCTGACGTAGCGCAGGTTGTAGGGGCAGGGCATGATCGGTTGTCGCGGTGCGGTCATGGCGCGCAGTATGCGCGGGCCGCGGACATGCACGCGGCGCAGTGGCGCAATATGCGGCACCCGCTGCCGACGATATCGGCAAAATCATTGTTATCATTTATCATATAAATTTAAATATATTATATAATATATAACTCATTAAAGAGAGCAGTGCATGACAGCGGGTAGCGCTTTCATGCGAGAATTTATCGAAATCTTACCCATGCCGCCGCAGTCATGCACTGCGCGCCGGCGATATCGCGACGAGGGGACAACGATGTCCGCACAAACCGCCGAAGAACAGGCGATGGCGCAGGTGCTGGTGCAGGCGCTGGGACTGGATGGTGTCGAGCCCGCGGGCATCGTGCCGGACGCGCCGCTGTTCGGCCAGGACGCCGGCAGCTTGGGTCTGGATTCGATTGACGCGCTGGAAATCTCGCTGGCGATCAGCCAGAAATACGGCGTCGAAATGAAATCCGACGACGAGGCCACGCGCAAATCCTTCGCCTCACTGCGCGCGCTCAGCGCTTTCGTGCAGCAGAAACGCGCGAACCGATAAATGCGCCCGGTCGGGCCATGCCGGTACTGATTCTCGCCTACCCGATCCTGGTTCATCTGGCGGTGCTGCTGCATCAGCCGCTGCTGCAATGGCTGGCGCTGTGCTGTCTGGTGGCGGTGCCGCTGTATGCCGGCCTGCGTCATGCACGATGGCGCAGCTGGCTGCTGTTCCTGCTGCTGGCGGCATTGCTCTATGTGCTGGCCCGCAGCGGCGGCGGCCGCTACGCACTGTTCCTGCCGCCGGTGTTGCTGCCGGGGGTGGCGGCGTGGTTCTTCGGCCGCAGCCTGCGCCGCGAACAGGTGCCGCTGATCACCCGCATCGCGCGCGCCACGCGCAGCGGCGAGTTGCCGCCGGAGCTGGCGAGCTACACCCGCCGCGTCACCCAGCTGTGGATGCTGGCGCTGAGCGGCATCGGCCTGCTCTCGGTGGCGCTGGCGCTATTCGCACCGCTGCCGTTGTGGTCGCTGTTCACCAACTTCATCAATTACCTGATTCTGGCGGCGCTGTTTCCGCTGGAATATCTGTATCGCCGCATCCGCTACCGCCATCTGCCGCACGCCGGATTCGTCAGCTATGTGCGCGATGTCGCTCGCATCAACTACCGCAGGCTGTGATGACGGTTCGCCAAACTCTGCCGCTGATTGCCGGCTACCACCCGCAGGCGATACTCGCCTGGGGCCGGTGGGGGCCGCTGACGCAGGGGCGGTTCGTGGCCGACGCCATCGCGCTGGCGCAGACGCTGCCGGCAGGCCAGTACGCCATCAATCTCTGTGAAGACCGCTATCGCTTCATGCTGGCGCTGGCGGCCGTGTGTCTGCGCGGGCAGACCAATCTGCTGCCGGCCAGCGCCACGGCAATGGCGGCTACAGCGCTATCGCAGCAGTACCCGGACAGCTATGTCCTGAACGATGGGGTCGCACAGCCTCAGGGCGGCGCAGCGCCGGAACAGCCGCCGGAAATTGCCGCCGCACATGTCGCCGCCATCGTCTTCACCTCCGGCACCACCGGCGCACCGCAGCCGCACGCCAAGCGCTGGCGCGAGCTGAGCGCCACGGCGCAACTGGCGCGTCAGGTTTTCCTGCCGGGCGATGACACGGTCAACATCGTCGCCACCGTGCCGCCACAGCACATGTACGGCTTGGAGACCACGGTGTTTTTTGCCCTGAGCGCGGGCTGTGCCACAAGCAGCGGCAAACCTTTTTTCCCGGCGGATGTGCGCGATGCACTGGCGGCGGTGCCGGAGCCAAGGGTGTTGATCACCACGCCAATCCATCTGCGTGCGCTGTTGGCTTCCGGCGTGGCGCTGTCCACGGTGCAGCTGATTATTTCCGCGACGGCACCGCTGACGACGGAACTGGCTGCGCAAGTCGAAGCCGCCTGGCAGGTGCCGGTGCGCGAGATTTATGGCTGCACCGAAGCCGGCAGCATGGCCTCGCGCCGCACCCGCGAAGGCGCGCAATGGCAGCTGCACCCGGAGATGCGCATCGTCGAGCGCGAGGGTGTCGTCAGTGTGCATGGCGCGCATCTGAGCGGCGCCATCGTTCTCAATGACCGCATCGAGATCGACGACGAGCGGCATTTTCATCTGCTGGGCCGCAATGCTGATCTGCTCAAGGTCGCCGGCAAGCGCGCCTCGCTGAGTGATCTCACGCAGCGTCTGCTGGCGATTCCCGGTGTCGAGGACGCGGTGCTGCTGGTGCCGGATGGCGGTGAGCGTCCCGCTGCTCTGGTGGTGGCACCCGGCCTGCACGAGAGCCAGATCCTCGCCGCGCTGGCGTCGCAGATCGATCCAGTGTTCCTGCCGCGGCCGCTGTGCCGGGTGGCGCAACTGCCACGCGATGCGCTGGGCAAAATATCGCGCGAACAATTGCAGACCCTGATCGGAAAAGCGTATGAGTGAATTCCGCACCCAGGTCGCCATCGCTGCCGATCATCCCTGCCTGGCCGGCCATTTTCCCGGAAATCCCATCGTCCCCGGCGTCGTGCTGCTGGAACAGGTGGCGGTCGCGCTGCGCGAGTGGCGTGGCGCAGCGATCGGCGTCAGCGGTTTTCCCAATGTGAAATTCGTCAGCCCGCTGCGGCCGGACGAACGCATGGAGATTATTCTCAGTGACGGCGACGACACGCCGCTGCGCTTTCGCTGCGAGGCGGCAGGTCGTTTGCTGGCGCAGGGCAGCATCGCGACATGAGCCAGAACTGGCAGCAGCAGCAGGAACGCAGCAATCCGTTGATGCTGCGCATGCTGCTATGGATTGCGCGTGCAGCGGGCCGGCGTGTGGCGCGGCATTTGCTCTACCCCATCGTCGGTTACTTTCTGCTGACCGGCGGCGCCGCAAGGCGCGCTTCGAGAAACTATCTGCGGCGCGTTCTCGGCCGCGAGCCGGGCTGGCGCGACACCGCGCGGCATTTCCACGCGTTCGCCAGCGTTTCGCTGGACCGGTTTTTCCTGCTCGGCGGTAACACGCAGAATTTCGACATCCGGATCGATCGTCCGCAGGCGGTTTACGATCTGTCGCAATCGCAGCGTGGCTGTCTGCTGTTGCTGGCGCATCTCGGTAGCTTCGAGGTGTTTCGTGTGCGCGGCCTCAACGAGCGTAAATTACCGCTGCGCATTCTCATGGACACGGCGCATAACCGCATGTTCATCAGCATCCTGCGCAAGCTCAATCCGCAACTGATGAATGCGGTGATCGACGCCTCACAAGGTGGGCCGGCGCTGGTGCTGGCGCTCAAGCAGGCGCTGGATGAAGGCAGCATGATCGGCATGATGAGCGACCGCTATCGTCAGGGCGAGCGCGTGGTCAAGGTCGATTTCCTTGGCGGGCAGGCGCAGCTGCCGGCATCGCCGTGGATTCTGGCGGGCACGCTGGGCGTGCCGGTGATACTTGCGTTTGGCCTGTATCGCGGCGGCAATCGCTACGACGTGCACTTCGAACTGATGTCCGAGCGGCTGGCGCTGCCGCGCGCCAATCGTGAACAGGCATTGCAAGCGCATGCACAACGCTATGCCGACCGGGTGCAGCACCATCTGCGCAGCGCCCCGTACAATTGGTTCAATTTCTACGACTACTGGCAATCGTGATGCAGCCGCTGGCAATCACCCACTACACCGTCACCTCGGCCCTGGGCGCGGGCCGTGATGCGCAGTTCAGCGCCTTGCAGTCGGACGCGACCGGACTGCGCCATCGCACGTTCGAGAGCTGCAATATCGCCTGCTGGATCGGCGAGGTGCGCGCACTCGATCAGGCGCTGCCGGACGAGTGGCGCGAGTGGGAGTGCCGCAACAACCGCCTGGCCTGGCTGGCGCTGCAGCAGGACGGATTCCTCGATGCCGCGCGGACGCTGCGCGAGCGGCATGGTGCCAGTCGCATCGGCGTGTTCATCGGCACCAGCACCGCCGGCGTGCATGCCACCGAGCTGGCCTATCGCGAACGGCATGCATCACAAGGGCCGCTACCGGCGTGGTTCAACTACCGCGGCTCGCAGAATTGTTTTTCGGCGGCCGATTTTGTCCGCGAGGCGCTGCAATTGCAGGGACCGGCGATGGCGATCGCCACCGCCTGTTCGTCCAGCGCCAAGGTTTTTGCCTCCGCGCATCGCGCCATGCAGGCGGGATTCTGCGACGCCGCGATCGTCGGCGGCGTCGACAGCCTGTGCCTGACCACGCTCTACGGCTTCAACGCGCTGCAACTGGTATCGCCGGAAATCTGCCGCCCGGCCGATGTCGCGCGCCGTGGCATTTCCCTCGGCGAGGCCGCGGGCTTCGCCATCCTTGAACTGGATCGCCGTAGCGGACTGGGACTGCTGGGCTACGGCGAGAGCAGCGATGCGCACCACATGTCCACGCCGCATCCGCAGGGTGAGGGCGCGGCCACGGCCATGCGTAGCGCGCTGGCGCGTGCCGGGTTGCAGGCTGATGAGGTGGATTACATCAACCTGCATGGCACCGCGACGGCGGCCAACGATGCCGCCGAGGATCGCGGCGTGGTCGCGGTGTTCGGCGACAAAACGCCGTGCAGTTCGACCAAGGGCTGGACCGGCCACACGCTGGGCGCTGCCGCGATTACCGAAGCGGTGATCGCATTGCAGTGCATCGAACACAGCTTGATGCCGCGCAGCCTCAACACGCAGGAAAAAGATCCCGCCTTGCAGGGCAACATCCTGCTGAAGTCGCGCGAGGCCGAGGTGAATCGCGTGCTGTCGAACTCGTTCGGGTTCGGCGGCAATAATTGCAGCCTGCTGTTCGGCAGGCTGTCGTGAAGCCGCTGTTCATCGAGTCGGTCGGACTCGCCGCGCCGGGCTTGGCGGGCTGGGCCGCGTCGGTGCCGGTGCTGCGCGGCGAGCAGCCTTATGCCGCGCAGGAAATGAACGTCTATCAGCCGGCGCTGTTGCCGCCCAACGAGCGGCGCCGCGCGACGGCGGCGGTGCGGCTGGCGTTCCGCGTCTGCGAGGATGCGATGAGCCGATCAGAATTTCCGCCGGCGGAACTGGCCGGCGTGTTCGCCAGCTCGGAGGCCGATACCGGTATCCTGCATCGGCTGTGCACCGCGCTGGCGGACGACGCGCGCGCGGTCTCGCCGACCGATTTTCACAACTCGGTGCACAACGCCGCCGCCGGTTACTGGAGCATCGCCGCTGGTGCGAAGCTGCCGTCGGTGAGCCTGTCGGCCTACGACGCCAGTTTTGTCGTCGGCCTGCTGGAAGCAACGACACTGGCGCACGGCGACGGCTGCAAAGTCCTGCTCGCGGCCTACGATATTTGCCCGCCGGAACCGCTGTATGCGACGCGACCGCTGACGCAACCGTTCGGCGTGGCGCTGGTGCTGACACCGCAGCGCAGCACGCGTGCGTTGGCGTGCGTGGAGGTTGCGCCGACGCCGGCAGCGGAAACCGTGATGGCAGATGCCGCGCTGGAGAGCTTGCGCATCGGCAATCCCGCTGGTCGTGCGCTGCCGCTACTGGAACGGCTGGCGTGGCGCGAACCGGGCGACGTGATACTGCCTGGGACCGGCACGCAGCGTTGGCGGCTGCGGGTGCAGCCCTGTGCTTGAACAGGGTGAAATCCGCAAGCTGATTCCGCATGCCGGGCGCATGTGTCTGTGGCAGCAGGTCGAGTCGTGGGACGACACGGGCATTCTCTGCGTCACGCGGACCCATCTTGATCCGGCGCACCCGCTGCGCCGCAACGGCGAGCTGTCCGCGATTCATCTCGCGGAGTACGGCGCGCAGTGCATGGCGATACACGGCGGCTTGATCGCGCAGCGCAATCGCGGCGACCACGCCGCGCCCGGCGTGCTGACTTCGCTGCGGGATTTTCGCATGCAGGTACAGCGTATCGATGATCTGCCCGATGCGCTGTACGGCGAGGCGCGCTGTCTGGTGTCTGGTGCGACCGGCGCGATTTATGAATTTGCGCTGCGCTGTGCCGATCGCGCACTGGCGAGCGGCCGCGTGTCGGTGATTCCGCTGACGCAGTGATTGGGAAATGTCGAGCGCGACAGCTTGATCAGCTTTTCCCTAAAAATAACCCTTGCGCTTGAAGATGTAGAGCATCAGCCCGCCGAGAACGACCAGGCTGCCGAGCGCGATGAAATAGCCGTAGTGCGTGTGTAACTCCGGCATGTATTCGAAGTTCATGCCCCAGATGCCGGTGAGCAGGGTCAGCGGCATGAATACCACCGCGGCCACCGTGAACACCTTCATGATCTCGTTGGTGCGGTGGGTCAGCGCGGTGAAATGCAGTTGCACCGCGGCCTCGATGTCGCGCTCCTGGGCGCTGGCGTGCGCTTCGACGCGGTTGATGTGCTCGATCAGGTCGCGTACGCGGATTTCCTCAGTGCTGCTCCAGTCGGTGCGGGTGTTGCGGCGCCAGGCATCGAGCGCTTCGAGCTGGTCGTTGCAGAGCGCCTCGAGCTGGCGCGCCACGCGGCGCTCGTCGAGCAGGGTGCGCCAGTCATCCACCGAACCGTGCGGGTCGAGCAGTTCGTCCTGCAACGCGGTGAAGCGCCGGTCCATCGGCTCGCGCACACGCAGGAAACGATCGACCATCGCGTCCAGCACCAAGTGCGCCAGCTTGAGGATGCTGCCCGGTGGTTTGAGTCGTCCGTCGGCCAGTTTCTGGTGAATCTGGTTGAAGCTGACGCTGTCCTGTTCGCGGACGGTGATGAGCAGGCGGTCGAACAGGAAGAATGCGCCGGTGCGGGTTTCCAGCGGGAATGTATCGTCGCGCGGTCCCAGCCCCTGGAACACCAGCATGTCGTAATCGGGGGTGCCGTCGAAGAACGAGGGATGATCCGGATTGAGGCTGTCGGATACGTGCTGCGGCTCGATCGCGCAGCCGGCCACCGGTTCGGCCCAGCACGCCCAGTTCTCCGCTTCGTCGCGAATGACATCCATCCAGATCAGTCCGGATTCCGGCAGTGGCTCCGAGTGATCGAGCGGACGCGGGGGCGTGGAATTTGCGAAGTGGTAGATTTGCAAGACAGGCACCTGCGACGAACGATGCGGCTATCTTAACGTCCCCGCACCGATCGAGGCAGTTGCCGCAGGCCCGGCTTCAGGGCGAGTGCGGATGCCCGCCGATATCGGGCCGGCTCTGCCCGAACAGCACCTTGAGATAGCCGATCTGTGCCGCATGTCCGCGCCGGATCAGGCGCTCGCGCCCACCCGGCAGCAAGCGGTGCAGGCCATGCCAGCCGGCGATCATCGGCGCGCTCAGCAGCGGATACCACGGCAGCACGAATCGCGGCAGGCCCAGCGCTTTCATGCCGGCGCTGCCGAGGAACATGCGGCAGATGCTGAGATGGCGCGAGCGCTCGAAGCGTCCCTGCAGCCAGGCGAGATGGCGGTAGTGGCGCGACAGCGGTTCGTCCATCAGCGCGCGGCCAAGTTGCACACTGCTGTCGTCCGGCGGCGCCTGGCTGAGCAGGTTCTGGTAGAGCGCGACGCGGCCATCCATCTCGCTCAGGCACAGCCAGCGTTGGTCCACGCCCATCAACCAGCCGATGTAGCGCCACAGGTGCATCACCGCTTCCGCTTCGCGCTGTTTCAGCGGCACGCCCATCAGCCGTTGGCCGAACAGGAACACGACCGAGAAACCCAGATAGGTCGCGTGCATGTCGGCCTGGTTGATCGGCAGGCCGAGTTCGGCGCTGTCCCATTGCGGCATCGCGGCGACGCGCTTGCGCAGCAGGGCGTGGATCAGGCGCACGCGCAGCGTGGTCTTGAAGCCGGCGGCATCGCGCGCCATGCCACCGACGCCGGTGGCATCCAGCCACCACTTGGTGGTTTCGGCGACGCGCCGCTGCGCGCCGCGCTGCAGCGCGCCGGTGAGCACCAGCGTGCGGTTGATCGCCGAGGCCTGGTAGCCGGCCATCAGCGCCAGGTCGCGCATCGTGCGCATGCCGGTGAGTCCGGAGATGTGGCTGACGCGCGCGCCTTCGAGCAGCAGTTGTTCGTCGACCCACGCCGGGCGCGCATCGACCACGGCGAAAAACGCGCGCAGCGGCGCCGGCGCATCGGGCACGCTGGCGATGCCGCGTTCCAGTGCGCGCTCGAACAGCGGCATCGCCGTGTTCATGCCGGCCTGGTGCATCCACGCGACCAGGCGGTCGGCGGGCGGATCGCCTTCGAGCAGCGCTTCGCCCAGCGCCTGCCACTGTTCGGCGGAGGGCTCTGGATCGCGGCCGCGGATCAGCCAACTCACCGGCTTGGCCATGCGCCGCCCTTCGCGTGGGTCGGCACCGTGGCGGCGCGGGATGGCGACGGCTTCCACGGCCGGCGCGGGGTCTGGTATTCGGACTGCGGCTGATTTGACCATGTCGCAGCCTAATGCGAGTATTTACTCGCATTCAACTCGCGTTCACGGAGATGGTCCATGCGCAAGAAACCGCTGCAAACCCGTTCGCGCCAGATGGTCGATACGCTGGTCGAGGCCACCGCGCAGACCATCGCGGAACTCGGCATGGCCGATGCCACCACCAATCGCATCGCCGAGCGCGCCGGCGTCAGCATCGGTTCGCTGTACCAGTATTTCGACGGCAAGGAGGCGCTGGTCGATGCGCTGCTCGACCGTATCAGCGCCGAACTGGCGCAACTGGTCGATCAGCGTCTGAACGCGACCATGGATCAGGATGTGCACGCGGTCACCACCGATCTGCTGACTGCGGTGTTCGAGTTCATGCAGCAGGATCAAAGCTGCTACCTGGAACTGGTGCGCAACTGGCAGCAACTGCGCTCACCGCGCACGATCCTGGCGCTGGAGCGGCACATGCTGGAAGCCTGCCGCCAATACATGCTGCGTCATCAGGACGAGTTGCGGGTCGAGAATCTTCCGGCGGCGCTGTTCGTGGTGATCAGCAGCACGCTCTACACCATCGTCCATTACCTCAGTCAGCCGCGGCCCTACTTGCGCCGCGAAGAGGTGATCGGCAGCCTCGCCGACATGATCGCCAGCTACCTGGGCGCTGGCGCGAAGAAGACGGCGCAGCGGGTGGCAAGCAAAACCCGGCGACGATAGCCGGGATGCGGCGTTAGTGTCGTACTTCGCAATTTAAAGCGTGCTAGGCGCCTGCGGGTATGCCGTCGAAGAAGTCGACGACGCCGGTTTCCAGCGAATACACGGCGCCGACGACCAGCAGTCCGCCATGTTCGATCTGATGCTCGAGGATGGCCGAGCCGTGCCGCAAGTGGCCGGCCGATGCGCGGACGTTGGCGCGGATCGCGTGCTGGTACAGCGCTGCCGGATCTTTTTTGAGATCGGTATCGAGCAGTGTCTCGACGGTCGGCTGGATGCGTCCGACGATCGAGCGCAGATTGGGCGACTGGTCGGCGGTCGGGCGTTGCAGTTCGTCGATGGTGGCCTGCACCGCGCCGCAATGCGTGTGCCCCAGCACCACCACCAGCCGCGAGCCCGAGCGTGCGGCGGCATACTCGACGCTGCCAACCTGCGACGGCGAAACGATGTTGCCGGCGACGCGGATGACAAAAAGGTCGCCCAGACCCTGATCGAAAATAATCTCGACCGGTGCGCGCGAATCCGAGCAGCCGAGAATGGTGGCGATGGGTTCCTGCCCTTCGACCAATTCGTTGCGTCGCGCTGCGTTCGCGAGGGTGTCGCGCTTCCAGCCGCCCGTGACGAAACGGCGGTTGCCTGCGCGCAGGCGTTCGAGTGCTTCCAGAGCGGGTACCATCGATGAGATTCCTTCTTGTGCGCAGCGGACGAGTCCGCCTGCGGCTCTCTGCCCGGGAGAAATATTTGGGGCGGCGCGCATGGATGGTCCATGCGCGGACGCCATTCTAGTCCAGGAATTCCGGCAGGCGTACGCACGCCGGAATCCGCCACCCGCTATCGCCAGAATGGCATTGATGATTGTTATATTATATCAATATTATTTAATAATATTAAATATATAATAACATTCTTATCAACAGAAATTCCGGTAGCGGGTGGCCGGAATAACGACAG
>JBOICJ010000282.1:0-3755 GCA_050740035.1 Stenotrophobium sp.
GCTCGTCGCGGTAGGGTTTCTCGTCGAGATTGGCCGGCACCTTGCTGAGTCGCTCGTCGCCGATGCGCTTGACGTATTTCTGCATGAAGCGGTCGTAGGCGCGCCATTCGATGCCGTCACCGCGCACTGCCGCCTGCTCTGCGCGCGTGGCGATCTGGTGCGCGTGCAGGTAGTGCAGATCGAGTTCGTCGATCAGGGTTTTCTCGACGGTCTCGTGCAACACCAGATAGCGGTCGACCGACACCGACCTGCCTTTGTAGGTGAATGTCTCCGGCAGGTGACGATCGATGTAGATGGTTTTTCCGTCGAGGCTGTAGCCGGCCAGGTAGGGGATGTCGTGTCGGCGGTCGAGCTTGATGCGCCGCAGGATCGCGTCCAGCGCGCGCTCCAGCATCAGCGTCGAAACGTACCAGTCGGGAATCCGCAGCTTCTTGTGCGGCGCTGCAGGGTGGCAACTATGTGCGGGCATGCGCGATCTCCTCTCGAAAACAACCGAACCACGACCAAAATCCGCCACCCGCTGTGCCGATTCAGCATGATATTATCGTTATATTTTATATATAATAAATATATTAATTATATAATTTATAACAAACTATCGGCGCCAGAAACCGGCAGCGGGTGGCGCTTTTTCCTACTTAAAGAACTTGCCGGCGAGTCCCTTGACCTCATCCGCAAGCCCACCGCCGCCATGCGCATCGAGCACCGACTTGACCGCCGCCAGCGGGTCGAATCCACCACCCGCACTGGAGCCGCCACCCAGCAGGCCGGTCGCCATCTTGCCCAGCGAACTGTTCATCGCCGACTCCACCATCTCGCCGACCGGCGACTGCTGCACCTTGTTGAGCACGCCCATTACCTGGGTGGTGATCACCGGCAGGATCTGGTTGATCTTGTCGGTGGCAAGCCCGGTCGCCGCCGAAGCCTTGGCGGTGATCTGGCTCACGGCGTCGCCGCTGAACACCTGCGCCAGCGCCTGCTGGCCCGAGGCGATGCCTTCGGCGCTGAACGCCTGCGAGATATTGCCGAGGTATTGCTGGTAGTTACCAGCCTGTAACACCTCATGCAGTTTCTGTAGGCCGCCGGGCTGCGCCACAGCGTTTTTGACACTGCCCACCAGTGACGGCACCACGTTGCTCAGCGTCTGCTGCGCCTGCTGCGGATCGATACCGAACTGACCCGCCAGCTTACTGGCGATCTGGCCGCCCTGTGATTCCAGGATTGTGTCGAGGATGCTCATGTGTGTCTCCGTTGTTGTTGTGTGCCGCCGACATTAGCACCAACACCAGACGCGCGAACAGGGCGCGAACAGCGATAATGGGCGATGCAAACCTTCTCCCTCTTTGCCACCTGCCCGCGTGGCGTCGAACCGTTGCTCGCCAACGAGCTCATCACTTTCGGTGCCACCGAGGTCAAGCAACGTACCGGCGGCGTCGCCTGCACCGGTGAATTAACCACCGCCTACCGCGCCTGCCTGTGGTCGCGCCTGGCCAGCCGCGTGCTGATGCCGCTCAGCACGTTTCCGCTGACCGGCGTCGACGCGCTCTACGAAGCCGCGCTGGCGGTGGACTGGCCGGAGCTGTTCGACCTGCGCTCCAGCTTCGCCATCGAAGTCGCCGGTCATTCGCCGAATGTCACTCACACGCATTACGCCGGGCTCAAGGTCAAGGACGCTATCGCCGACCGCTTCCGCGCGCTCGGCGGCGAGCGTCCCAACGTCGATACCGACAATCCCGACATCCGCGTCCATCTGCACATGGACAAGCTCAACGGCACGCTGAGCCTCGACCTCGCCGGCGACAGCCTGCATCGGCGTGGCTACCGCGCGCGCAGTGTCGAAGCGCCGCTCAAGGAGAATCTCGCCGCTGCCATCCTGATCCGCGCCGGCTGGCCGGAGCTGGCGACGCAGGGCGCACCGCTACTCGACCCGCTATGCGGCTCCGGCACGCTGGTGATCGAAGCCGCGATGATCGCGGCCGACATCGCACCCGGCCTGCTGCGCGCGCGTTACGGCTTCGAGAGCTGGCTCGATCACAAACCCAAAATCTGGAAAGACCTACGCGCGGAAGCAACCGAGCGCAAAGCCGCAGGCCTGGCGCGACCGCTGCCACTGATGACCGGTCAGGATTTATCCAGCATCGCGATCAAATCCGCGCGCGCCAACGCCGAGCGCGCCGGACTCGGCGCGTGCACACAGTGGGCAGTGATGGATGCTTCCGAAGCACGTCCAATTGGCGACCGTCCCGGCCTGCTGGTGACCAACCCACCCTACGGCGAACGCCTCGGCGCGGAAGCGGAAATCATCAAGCTCTATTCGCTGCTCGGCGCCACGCTCAAGCAGCACTTCGGCGGCTGGCATGCGTCGATCTTCACCGGCCGGCCCGACCTCGGCCCGCGCATCGGCTTGCGCACGAGTTCGATGTACGCGCTATTCAACGGAGCGCTGCCGTGCAAGCTGCTCAACTTCGAAGTGCCGGTGCTCACCGCATCCACGGCCATCAGCGTCAGCGGCGGCGAAGATTTCGCCAATCGTCTACGCAAGAATCTCAAGCAGCTCGGCAAATGGATCCAGCGCGAAGGCGTCAACAACTATCGCCTCTACGACGCCGACCTGCCCGACTACAACCTTGCGGTCGATGTCTACCAGGCCACGCAGCTGCATGTGCACGTGCAGGAATACGCCGCACCGAAAACCGTCGATCCGGTCAAAGCCGAGCGGCGA
The DNA here is from genome assembly GCA_050740035.1 of Stenotrophobium sp. Taxonomy (GTDB): domain Bacteria; phylum Pseudomonadota; class Gammaproteobacteria; order Nevskiales; family Nevskiaceae; genus Stenotrophobium. Next base: position 2,723 of record JBOICJ010000282.1, read on the forward strand.
CTGCGCGAGGCGCTGGCGCAGATCCAGCAGGTTCTCGACGTGCCCGGCTCGCGGATTCACTACAAGATTCGTCGCGCCCAAAAAGGCACGGCGCAATACCAGCGGATGGCCGAGCAGGAGGAGTTCCTGCAGGTCGAGGAACACGGCTGCAAGCTGTGGGTGAATTTCGAGGATTACCTCGACACCGGTCTGTTCCTCGATCACCGGCCACTGCGCCTGCGCATCCAGCGCGAAGCCGCAGGCAAGCGCTTCCTCAACCTGTTTGCCTATACCGCCTCGGCCTCGATACACGCAGCGGTCGGCGGCGCGTCGCAGACAGTCTCGGTGGATTTATCCAACACTTATCTGGAATGGGCCGAGCGCAATTTCCGGCTCAACGGCCACGCCGCGCAACTGCCGATGGCCCGTGAAAAACCGGCCGCGACCTCGCCGTCGCCCTGGGGCAACCGCGGCGGTAACGGTACGGGTGCGCGCGCAGGCAGCGCTTATCGCGGCGCATCTGCCAGTCGCCCGCGCAGCAACAGTAAAAGTCACGATGCGCCGCATCAACTGCTGCGCGCCGACTGCCTGCAATGGCTGCGCGAGCAGGCCGCGGGTCCGCGTCCCGGCCGCTACGACCTGATCCTCTGCGATCCGCCGACCTTCTCCAATTCCAAGAAAATGGAAGGCACGCTCGACACGCAACGCGACCACGTCGAACTGATCACGCTGTGCAGCAAGCTGCTGGCGCCGGGCGGCACGCTCTACTTCTCCACCAACCGTCGCGGCTTCAAGCTGGAGACCGCGGCCTTTGCGCAACTGAACGTGAAAGACATCACGCAGCAGACGCTGGGCGAGGATTTCAAACGCCCGCCGCCGATGCACAGATGCTGGATGATCGGGAACGCTTGATGCGTATTTACCCTTGCCTCATTGCCCTGCAAATCGACAATGAAACGATTATTGAGGCGGCCACAATCGTCTTGAAAAAGATTGCTGCTGTTTCATGAGATGCAAGGGTGATAGAGCGCGCAGATGGCCGCCTCAATAACAC
>JBOICJ010000283.1:0-9886 GCA_050740035.1 Stenotrophobium sp.
GTAGTAGCCGCCCTGGCCGAAGGTGTAGTTACTGAGATTTTCGGCATAGCGCCATTGCGTCAGCACAAGTCCCACCGAGACTTGCTGATCGTCGCTGTTGATCAGGTTCCAGTCGCCGCCGGTGCGCAACGAGAAATAATTGTTGCCTGCGACATTGCGCCCGGTCAGGCGGTGATAGCCCAGCGTCGCGAACAGATCGTAGTCGTGCTGGTAGGTCGATGCGCTGAGGTCGAGCCCGCTGCTGCGCACGCCGCCCCAGACCCGGCTGGTGAGCGGATCGCGCGCACCGGCATACGACAGGAAACTGCTGGTGACCGGACGCCGCGAAAGATCAAAGCCGAGATTGACGCCATCGACACTGCCGCTGTACTTGATGCCGCCGACCACGTCCTGCACCAGAAAACCCAGCGGCGTCGTGCCCAGATCGAAGCGCCAGTCGTCGGTCTGGTAACCCAGTGCGACATCAGCGCCCGTCTGGAGCTGGTTGACCGGCGTGAACGTGACAACGGCCGGTTTCGGTTGCACGGTTCCGAACGGCGTGGATTGCGCATGGTCGGGCGTCAGCGTGCCGGCGCTGATACGCACCGGATCGACCTTGGCAAAGACATGGCCGCGGTAGTCGACTGGATAGCGCGCCTCGACCGGCAACTCGGCGTCGCTGAGCTGCGACACCCCGGTAGTGCCGCCCTTGGAATCGAGATCGAAGCCAGCCGTCACATAACCCTGACGCCGCCGTTGCAGCGCCGCCAGCTCGCGCTCCGCCGCGCTCGGCAGCGGCCTGCCATCCGGCCCCAGCGGCGCCGGCTGTGCGCTCGCCAGTTGCCGGGCTTTTTCAAAATCGGTTTTCGCCAGCGCGTAGTTGCGCTCGGCCAGTTCGATGCGGCCGAGTTGCGTCCAGACCTCCGGCGCATCGCCATACGCGGTCTGCAACGGCGCAACCACCGCACGCGCAGCCGGCACATCATCCAGCGCCAGCCATTGACGCGACAGCGACAGCCGCGTGTCCAGATCATCCGCCGGCGTCTGCGCCTGCACCTGATCGAGTTGCTCACGCGCCGCCGGATCGCGCCCCGCCAGCCGCAGCATGCGGGCATAATCGAGCCGCGTGCCGCGGTCGGTGCCATCGTCCGCCAGTAATTGCCGATAGAGCGCCTCGGCCTTGCCGTAGCGCCCGGCGTCGCTCAACACTTCGGCACGCGCGATCAGCAGGCGGCGATCTTGCGGTTGTGATTGCAACGCGCTGTCGAGCCGCGCCAGCGCCGCGCGATAGCGGCCTTGCGCATCCAGCGCGCGGGCATTGCGCACGGCCAGCGCCGCATCGAGTTGCGCCAGATATTCACGCTGATCCAATGCCAGCGGCGGCCCGGCATGCAGGCGCGTCAGGGTCCGTGCCAGCGCATCATCCTGCTCGGCGCCGTCCTGAGCCTGCGCCAGCGCCAGCAGCAGTTCCGGCGCAGCCGACGATCCAGCCGCCGCCACGCGCGCCTGCAGCAGTTGCAGTCCGCGCTGCGGCTCGCCCAGTGCGCTCCAGTCACGCGCCAGCGCCGCCAGTTGCCGCACATCATCGCCGGCCTTCGCCTCGGCCTGTACCAGCAACTGCTCGGCCTGAGCGCGCTCACCGGCTTTGGCCAGCGCCAGGACCTGTTCACGCAGTTGCTCGAAGTGCAGGCGATCCTGCAGACGGTCCATGCCGGCGCTGCGCTGCGACCGCGGGATTTCCGACAGGGCCGCCAGCGCCGTCTGCCGCTGATCGATACCGGACAGATACAACGCCTGCGCGTAGTGCGTGGCGGCGTCCTGCGGCGCGAGACGTGCGCCCTCGGCCATCAGCTTGACGCCCTCCTGTGGCAGGCCCAGTTGCGTGTAGAGCTTGGCGAGGTCATAGCGCAGCCACGGGTCGCCGGGCGTCAGCGTCTGCGCCGTCTCCAGATCGCGCAGCGCCGGGCCGTTCCGGCCCTGCGCCAGTGCCGCGTCGGCGGCGTTATGGAGTATTTGCGCGCGAGTCTTATCGACCTGCGCCGCCAGGCGAGGATGCTCGCTGCCAAACCTATCCAGCAGTTGCAGGGCCTGATCGCGCCGGTTATCGGCGGCCAGCAGCTGCGCATAACCACTGGCCGCGTAAACATCCGCGCCATCGAGCTTGAGCAGGCGCTGGAAAATATCCTCGGCCTCGGCGCGCCTGCCGTCGTGCAGCGCGGCATCGCTGGCCTCGGCACTGGCCTGATAGGTGTTGTCATTGGCCAGCGCCAGCGCGGTCCGCAGCTTGAATCCCGCATCATCGAGATCGCTGCCGGCGCGCGCCAGATCGGCCTCGCGGATCCAGTGCGCGATCAGCGCTCGTTGCAATGGCCGGGTCCAGCGCGCGGCATGGGCCGGATCGAGACTGCGCGCCCGCAGCAGCAGGTTCCAGGCCTCGTCGCTGCCCTGCTGCAGACGCAGCAGCGCCAGCGCGCCGACCGTCGCCGGATTTTCGGGATGGTTTTGCGCGGCCGCCGTCAGCAGGTTTTCCAGCTTCTGGTTCTGTGCGCCCTGCTCCGCGGTCAGGCCCGACGATACGGCATGGCTGGCCAGCCAGTTTTTCGTGGCGACACTGCGATCGATCGCCGCCAGTTGCACCCGCACGTCCTTGTCGTCAGGCCGCCGCGCAAGATAGGCGCGCAGCGCCTGTGCGCCACTGCGGTCGCTGGAGGCATGCGACAGACTGCTTTTCCACAAGTCGAGCAACTGCTGTCGATTGACGTCGTCGCGGCCGACCAGCCGGGCCAGCATCGCCAGTCCCTGCGGCCGGGTGCCGCTGCGCTCGGTCAGCAGATTGGCCAGCGCGATGCGGTATTCGGGATCGTCCGGATTCTCGCGCACCAGCCGTGCCAGACCGGCACGGGCCTGCTGCCAGCCGGCACGGCCGCTGCCGATGATCTTGTAATACTCGATGCCGGCCTCGCCGTCAGGCGGGCCGTCCGGAAACAATTTGCGCAGCGCGGCCAGCGCTTCGGGATAGCGGCCGACTTCCGCCAGTCGGTGGACATTGGCCATCTGCAGGCGGTTCTTGGTAGCCAGCCGATAGCTGTCGGCCAGTTGCCGCGCAGCGCGCGCATTCGCCGGATTTTCCTGCAGGCGCTGGAGCAGGCGACGCGCCACGTCCATGTGGTTGGAGCGGATTTCCAGGTCGCCGAGCATCAGCAGCGCCCGCAGGTTCGCGGGCTGCGCCAGCAGCAGCTTCTCCAGTGCCAGGCGCGCGTATTCCGGGTGGTTGCGCGCTTGCCACATGCGCGCGCTTTCCAGCAATTCCTTCTCGCCGCTGGGCAGCGCCGGCAGGTTGTCGGCGACCACCGTACCCGCGGCCATCAGCAACAACAACGCGAGCATCCATGCGCGAATCATTTTCTGCAGGCCTCCCGCCAGCGCGGCAACAGTGTGCCATCCGCTGCAAAGCGGAACTCGCCCCGATGCCAGCCGCCGCCGAACAGACTCAGCACCGCGCTGTAATACGCCGTCGCCGCAGACGGCGGGTTCGCATCGAGACGCTGTGCCTGCATCTGTGCCGCGGCCTGCTGGCCGAGCGCGGCGAGAAACGGAATGCTCGCCGCCGAGAATCCCACCGGGCCGCTGCCACGGGCGACGCCATTGCGGATATCGACATGTTCCGGCGGCGCGCCATTTCTCTCGATGCTGGCAGCCATCGGTTGCAGCCGTTGCAGCAACCCGGCACGCGCGGGGTCGCCGGGCGACAGCATGCCGGCCCAGAGGTAGACGCGAATGGCGTTGTAACTGCCATCGGCCTGGGTCTGCGCGTCGGCGACGAAACCCTTGCCCTTTTCATACAGCATCCAGTCGGCGGCATAGCCCTGCGGAGCCGACGCCTCGATCAGCTTGATCGATGGCTCGATCAATTCGGACCAGCGGGCGTTGGGAATATCGCGCTGCAAGCCGCGCAGCAACTGTATCGGCAGATAGCTGGCATTGAGCCGCCACTGCCCCGGCGCCTGCGTGAAGCCCACCGGCCCGGGCAGCAGACTCAGCCCCAGGCCCGGAATCGCTGCGGTTTCTTCACGCAGGATGCGCTTGCCGATCAGCTCGGCCAGTATCCGGTAGCGGCGAACGTTCCACAGCCGGCCGGCCTCGGCCAGATCGTAGCCGATCCACAAATCAGCATCCGATGCCGGATTGCTGTCGAGCACACCCCAGCTGCCGTCCTCGCGCCGGCCCCACTGCCAGGCTGGCAGATGCGCGGTGAAATCGCCCTGCGCAAGATTGTTTTCGGTCCATTGCAGGATTTTGTCGAAGGCGTTGCGGTCGTTGGCCACCAGCGCGAAGAACAAGGCATAAGCCTGCCCTTCGGAGACGGTGATCTTCTGCGCCGTGCTGCCGTCGACGACGCGGCCATCGTCACTGAGATAGCCGGTCTTGAACGCCTGCCACTGCGACCATCCCGCGCACGGCGCGGCCGCCTGCGCAGCCGTCGCCACCAGCAACAACGCCGTCAGCAGTGCGGCGCGCAACAGGCCGGCCATGCCACGCACTCAGTAGGTCATGCGTCGCGCGGCAGCGCTGCGCAGATACCAGTACAGCCAGAATGCCAGCAGCAACCCGGCCAGCAGGCCCATCAGGGTCAGCAGCAGCGGATGCTGCGACAGGTAGAACCAGATTCTCATCTGCCAGGACAGATGGCCGACGTAATAGACATTGCCGGTCTGGTAGCTGCCGATGTCCTGGCCGCGGATGAACACCGTGTAGCCGTGAATCTGGCTGACCAGGTCATTGTCCTGGAGACTATCGATCGCGGCAGCCTCGGCGTCCGGCGTCGAAGAAGCGATGGCCACCACGCTGCGCCCGCTGGTGAGCGGCGACTCGAAGCCGAACAGCGCCGCCAACGGACCATTGGCATCGAACGAAACCTTCCACTCGGACAGATTCTTGCGCTCGCCACCGAGCACCTCGGTGGAATACTCGCTGGCGCGCGACAGCGGCGACAGCGAACGGCGCCCCTGCTCGATCATCGCCGGCAGGCTCTTGTCCCATTGCGACAGCAGATCGCCCTTGCGTCCGCCGCCGATGATCAGCAGATCATCGTCGGCCACGGTCTCGATCAAGGACGGAGTCACCAGCTGATAGCGCATCGCCGCGACGCCGGTCATGCGGCCCATGCGCCCAAGCAGGAACAGCAGGGTATCGATGTCGGTTTTGGCCGGCTGCTGCGGCATCACCACGGCGGTCTCGGCCAGATCGGCATACTTGGTGAACGGGAACCCGGCATTGGCAAACAGCGCGAGATTTGGCATCGCGGTGTAATGCGGGAAACCGCTCAGGTCGATGGTCGAATCTGGATCGATGCCCGAGCGCACGCTGCCGGAAATGGTGTCCGTGCACATGCCCTGCTTGTGGTAATCGATCACGAACTGGAACTGCAGCTGATTGTTGCTGCCGATCTGGAACGCCGGAATCAGCAGCGAGTCGTGCTCCTGCGTCATCGCGCTGTCCATCAGCGGCACGAGGAAATGGCCGGAATCCTCGGACTTGCCGCTGGGCTTGAGCCGGAACGCCTGCACCAGCTGGTTGTTGATGCCGACAGTCAGCGTCGAATTGTCTTTTTCCAGCGGCGGCGTGTAGCGATATTTGAGATCGATCGGCACGCCGCTGTGATTCCAGGTCAGCAGGTCGGGCGGAAGGCGCACGTTGACCTTGATCGGGTCGGGATCGTGACCGGTGGCCTGCAACTGATCCGGATTGTCCACCAGCTCGCCGAACTTGACCGGACGATCGGTGCGCAGCCAGTTCGGCGCATCGTAGGCCGGACGGCGCGGCCCGTACTTCACGCCCAGCACCTCGGCGCGCTGGCCGGTCAGCATCACCTGCCCCAGCACCAGCGCATCGGCCGCCTCTTTCAACTGTGCGTCATCGCGGCCCAGCACCAGCAACAATTTCACGCCGTAACGATTCGCCTCATGATCGTCCGGCAAGTCAATGATCTCGAGGGTCGGCTGCTGCACCATTGGCAAATCCAAGCCGGTGGGCCGTTCGCTGTTGGTGGCAAACACCACGGCATGACGCGTCGGCAAGCTATCGAGCAACGCGGGAAAACTGGCGCCACGATAACCGGCCTCGGCGCCAAACCACGACGCCACCACGCCGGCCGTTCGCAGGGTGGCGAGCGAAGGTTTGGCGGCAAATACAAACGGCAGTTTCAACTCGCTGCTGTCGCGACGATCGAAGAACGGCGCCGGCAACAATGCCAGATCGTCATGCAGATCCAGCGGCTTGAGCGTCAGGTCGAGCCGGCTGTTACTGCTGATCGAGGCCCACAGGCTGGAGTGCATCGCATCCTCGCACTCCAGCGTGTAGTGGCCGATGAGGTGGATCGACAACTGGTTGTAGTCGGTGAAGAAACGCGGGTCGATATCGATGTCGCGCACCACCTCGGTGCCCGCCTGCGCCTGCGGCAGCAGCTCGGTCGCCACCACTTCGCCGTTGAGCATGATCTTGAGATGCGACAAGGCCGGCAGCAACGCCGGCGACCAGGTGAAATCGAGATGCAGCCTGGCTTTGGTCACGACCTCGTCCAGCCGCACGCCGAACGGCAACGTCATCTTGCCGTCGGTGCCCTTGAGCTGCGTCGCGTTGTAGAAGCCCAGATCGCGGAACGACAGGCTGGTCTGGCGCTCGGGCACGCTGTCGTGCACGTTCCCTGCATGCCGAACGGGTGCAGCGGTATCGGCTAAAGCCGGCACTACCGACACGCTGAGCATGAGCCCCAACATCCACGCCTTCCAGCGCATCTGCGTCATGAGTGCCGCCTCGACTGGGTTTGCGCTGCAACTCAGCGCAAGAATTCAAGTATGAAATTCTACAAAACCTGTAGGCAATTCGCATGCCGCAGCCAATTTGGCGCTGCAATACACGTCAGCAGTGATCTGCGTATACCCGCGTACCATACGCAAACCGGATCGATTCTGTAATGAAAATGGCTTTGGGCTTATACGCCAGCGATGGGACTGACGTTGGCGGAGAGAGAGGGATTCGAACCCTCGATAAGGCTATAAACCCTATACGCCCTTAGCAGGGGCGCGCCTTCGTCCACTCGGCCATCTCTCCGGTATCTGTTCCGGCAAAGCTGTGCTCCTGCTGCTGCGTTATGGTGCGCTCGGAGAGATTCGAACTCCCGACCCCTTAGTTCGTAGCCAAGTGCTCTATCCAGCTGAGCTACGAGCGCGTTACGCAGCGGGGATGCAACCCCCGGAGGGCGGGGATTCTAACGGCCCGAACGCAGAAGGTAAAGGAAAAACCGCAGGAAAATATCAGGTCGCCGCGCTGGGCTGCGCCGGGTGTTCAAGTTTGATGCGTTCGAGGATTTCCTCGCGGTGGACGGTGACGTCCCGTGGCGCCTTGACGCCGATACGCACCTGCCCGCCCTTGACCCCGAGCACCGTGATTTCGATGTCGTCGCCGATCATGACCGATTCACCGACTCGCCTTGTCAGTATCAACATTGCACGCTCCTTATGTCTGGCGACAGTGTCGCCAACCCTCCGGAACGGCGCTATCCCCTCTTAATACCTATTGCCCTGTATACGGATTTGGCGTAGTGAGCTCAGGCCGATGCCGCCGCGGCTGCCAGGTCAAAGTCATGGTGCAGCGTGCGCACCGCCAGTTCCAGGTATTTCTCGTCGATCACCACCGACACCTTGATCTCGGAAGTGGAGATCATGCGGATGTTGATGCCCACCACGGCCAGCGACTTGAACATCTTGCTGGCGATGCCGGCGTGCGAGCGCATGCCGACGCCGACCAGCGACACCTTGACGATGTCGCTGGCGACACGCACGCCCTTGGCGCCCAGTTCGGCGGCAACCTTGTTGGCGATTTCGTGCGCACGCTCGGTGTCGTTACGATTCACGGTAAAGGTGAAATCGGTGTTGCCGTCGGCGCTGACGTTCTGCACGATCATGTCGATCTCGATATTGGCATCGCCGATCGGGCCGAGGATCGCCGCGGCGATGCCGGGCCGGTCGGGCACGCCGGCGACAGTGAGCTGGGACTCGTCCTTGGCAAAGGCGATGCCGGAAATCAGTGCGTCTTCCATCGTGTTTTCCTCAAGCGTGATGAGCGTGCCGGGGCCGTCCACGAACGTGGACAGCACGCGCAGCGGAACCTTGTACTTGCCGGCGAATTCCACCGCGCGAATCTGCAATACCTTGGAACCGAGGCTGGCCATTTCCAGCATTTCCTCGAAGGTGATCTTGGCCAGACGCCGCGCCTTCGGCTCGATGCGCGGGTCGGTGGTGTAGACGCCATCGACATCGGTATATATCTGGCATTCGTCGGCCTTCAGCGCAGCCGCCAGCGCGACGCCGGTGGTGTCGGAGCCGCCGCGGCCGAGCGTGGTGACGCTGTCGGTTTCATCGACACCCTGGAAGCCCGCGACTACCGGCACGACGCCCGCATCGAGATCGGCACGCAGCCTGGCGGAGTCGATGCTCTGAATACGCGCCTTCATGTGCGCGCTGTCGGTGTGGATCGCAGCCTGGCGGCCGGTGTAGGAGCGTGCCTTGATGCCCGCCTTCTCCAGCGCCAACGCCAGCAGGCCGATGGTGACCTGCTCGCCGGTGGCGGCGATCTGGTCGAATTCACGGCGGTTGCCGCGCGGGTGGATGCTTTTCGCGAGCTTGAGCAGGCGGTCGGTCTCGCCGGACATCGCCGACACCACCACCACCACCTGATGCCCCTGGCGGTGAAAACCTGCGACCTTGTTGGCGACATGCTCGATGCGCTCGACCGAGCCCATCGACGTGCCGCCGTATTTTTGAACGATCAGTGCCATATATTTTCAGCTTTTCGTAGGGCGGGTTAGCGGCATCGCCGCGTAACCCGCCGGTCGCGAAAGGTGAGTTATGACCGAAGGGAATCCCCGTGGGACGCTCGGCCTAACCCACCCTACAGTTTGCCCTCCACCCATCCATAAACACTATCCACCGCCGCCGGCAGATTGCCCGGCTGCGTACCGCCGGCCTGCGCCATGTCGGCGCGGCCGCCGCCCTTGCCACCGACCTGACCAGCAACGAAATTCACCAGCTCACCCGCCTTGACCTTGCCGGTGAGGTCGGCGGTAACGCCGGCGATCAGGCTGACCTTGTCGCCGCTGGCGGCACCGAGCAGCACGATGCCGGAACCCAGCTTGTTCTTGAGCTGATCCAGCAGCGTGCGCAGATCGTTGCCGCTGACGTCATCGACGCGGGCCGACAGCACGTTCACGCCCTTGATCTGGCGCGCCTGGCTGGCCAGATCGCTACCGGCGCTCGACGCCAGCTTGCCCTTGAGCGCGGCCAGCTCCTTTTCAAGCTGCCTGCTGCGATCCAGCGTCTGCTGGATTTTGTCGGCGAGGTCATCGCGGCCGGCGCGCACCAGGTCGGCTGCCGCCTTGAGCTTGCCTTCGGTGTCGCGCACATAATTCAACGCGCCCTCGCCGGTGGTCGCCTCGATGCGGCGCACGCCGGCGGCGACGCCGCTCTCGCCGAGAATCTTGAACAGGCCGATGTCGCCGGTGCGGCTCACATGGGTGCCGCCGCAGAGTTCAGTGCTGTGTTCACCCATCGCCAGCACACGCACCTCGTCGCCGTATTTTTCGCCGAACAGCGCCATTGCGCCGGACTTGATGGCGTCGTCGTACTTCATCACCTGCGCCGACACCGCGACGTTGGCGAGGATCGCGCGGTTGACGCGCGTCTCGATCTCGGCGAGTTCCTCGACCGTCATCGGCTGCGTGTGCGAAAAGTCGAAGCGCGTGCGCTGTTCGTTGACCAGCGAACCCTTCTGCGCCACATGCGCACCGAGCACATCGCGCAACGCACGATGCAACAGGTGGGTCGCCGAGTGGTTGCGCATGGTGGCACGG
>JBOICJ010000284.1:0-8509 GCA_050740035.1 Stenotrophobium sp.
CCTCGAGCTTGCGCGACAGTGCGTTGACCACCGACACGCCGACGCCATGCAGGCCGCCCGAGTACTGGTACATCTTGTTGGAAAACTTGGCGCCGGAATGCAGCTTGGTCAGGATCAGCTCGACGCCGGTGACCTTGTGTTCCGGGTGCACGTCCACCGGCATGCCGCGACCGTCGTCGGCCACCTGCAGCGAACCGTCCTCGAACACCGCCACCGCGATGGTCTTGCAGTAGCCGGCCAGTGCCTCGTCCACGGCATTGTCGATGACTTCCTGCGCGAGATGGTTCGGGCGCGTGGTGTCGGTGTACATGCCCGGGCGCTTGCGCACCGGGTCGAGGCCGGACAGCACCTCGATTTCTGCTGCGTTGTAGTTGTTGTTTGCCATTTCGTTCCGTCAATTCATGAAGCGGCGGCACGGTAACGGATGCCCCACCCTGCCGCAAGCCGATGCCAATGCCATCGCTGTGCAACTGCCTGCGGCATCACGCTTTTTGAGTTCATGAGGCTTAAACTACGTCACCCGCTGTTGCCGGTGGGGGTAAATTTTTGTTATAAAATATTATATTATTTATATAATAAACTATAATTTATAACATGTTTTTGATCAAGAAATGCCCAAGCGGGTGGACGAGAAACAGCCATGAACAGCTCTACGGATACGGTCAGCCAGTTCGAGGACGCGATGAAGGAACTGGAAGCCATCGTGCAAAAGATGGAGCGCGGCGACCTGCGCCTGGAAGAATCGCTCAAGGTCTTCGAGCGCGGCATCGCGCTCGCCCAGCAATGCCGCAAATCGCTGGAAACCGCCGAGCTCAAGGTCAAGACCCTGGTGGACAAGAGCGCGAGCGCCGACACTGCGAAAAGTTGAGCGCGACTTGAACAGCCCCACGTCATTTTCCGACAAGCTGCCGCAGTATCACGCGCGACTGCAGGCCAGCTTCGAGCGTTGGCTGCCCGCCGCAAACCATTATCCCGCGCGACTGCACGAGGCCATGCGCTACGCCTGCGCCGGCGGCAAGCGCCTGCGCGCCCTGCTGGTGTATGCCGCCGGCGATGCGTTGAACCTGCCCGCCGCGACGCTCGACGCCCCAGCCTGCGCCGTCGAGTTGATCCACGCCTACTCGCTGGTGCACGACGACCTGCCGGCGATGGACGACGACGCGCTGCGCCGCGGCCAGCCGACAACGCATATCGCCTACGATGAAGCCACCGCGATACTGGTGGGCGACGCCCTGCAAGCACTGGCGTTTTCGGTACTGGCGCAGGCGCCCGGCCTGAGCGACAGCCAGCGCATCGCCATGGTCGGCAGCCTTGCCGAGGCCGCAGGTTCGCGCGGTATGGTCGGCGGGCAGGCCATCGACCTGCAATCCGAAGGCAAAGCCCTGTCGCTGCCGGAACTCGAAACCCTGCATATCCACAAGACCGGCGCGCTGATCCGCGCCTGCCTGCAACTGGCCTGCCATGCGCAGTCACTATCATCGCCGGTACAGCGCGAAGCCCTGGATCGCTACGGCAAGTGCATCGGCCTCGCCTTCCAGATCCAGGACGACGTGCTCGACATCGAAGGACTGAGCGCCAATCTCGGCAAGACCGCCGGCAAGGACAGCGCCAGTCTCAAGTCCACCTATCCGGCGCTGATGGGCCTGCCGGCGGCAAAACAGCGCGCCGCCGAGTTGTTCAATCAGGCGCGCGACAGTCTGAAAATATTTCCAGAAGGCGACGATTCCCTGCTCTGGCTGGCCGACCATATCCAGGGCCGCAACCACTGATTTTGCCGCACTGCACAAATTGCACGATAATGCCGCCAGTTCACTTATCCTGTCCCTCATGACTGACATTCCCGGATATGCCCTGCTGGGGCGCGTCAAGACGCCCGAAGACCTGCGCAAGCTGCCGACCGCAGAGTTGCCGCATCTGGCGGTGGAACTGCGGCGCTACCTGATCGAAACGCTGGGGCGCATCGGCGGCCACTTTGCGGCAAACCTCGGCACGGTCGAACTGTCGCTGGCGCTGCACTACTGCCTGAATACGCCGCACGACCGGCTGGTCTGGGACGTAGGACATCAGGCCTACCCGCACAAGATTCTCACCGGCCGCCGCGAGCAGCTGGAAACCATCCGCCGCCTCGGTGGGCTGGCGCCGTTCTGCCATCGCGGCGAGAGCGAGTACGACACCTTCGGCGTCGGCCATTCCAGCACCTCGATCTCGGCCGCGGCCGGCATGGCGGCTGCGGCAAAAATCAAGCAGGAAAAACGCCGCGTGGTCGCGGTGATCGGCGATGGCGGCATGACCGCCGGCATGGCGTTCGAAGCGCTGAACCACGCCGGGCATCTCAACCTCGACATGCTGGTGATCTACAACTACAACGACATGTCGATCTCGGAAAACGTCGGCGCCCTGCGCGATCACTCCGCGCGCTTGATGAAAAAACTGGCGATGGCGCAGGCACCGCATCTGCTGCGCGAACCGCAGACCGAGCATGCCAACGAAGCGCATCTCGACAACCCCGGCGCCTTGTTCGAAACCTTCGGCTTCCAGTATCACGGCCCGGTGGACGGCCACGATCTGAATGCCCTGATCCCGATGCTGAACCGACTGCGCACAGTGCGCGGACCGCAACTGCTGCACATCGTCACCACCAAGGGCAAAGGCTTCGAGCCAGCCGAAGCCGATCCGATCAAGTATCACGGCGTCACCCAGTTCGATCCGGTCACCGGCGCGTTTCCGGCGAAAAAATCAGGCGCCAAACCAACCTACACTCAGGTGTTCGGCGACTGGCTGTGTGAAGTCGCGGCACAGGACGACAAGATCGTCGCCATCACACCGGCGATGCGCGAGGGTTCCGGCCTGGTCGAGTTTTCGCAGAAATTTCCACTGCGTTATTTCGATGTCGGCATCGCCGAGCAGCATGCGGTAACGCTGGGCGCGGGCATGGCCTGCGAAGGCTTGAAGCCGGTGGTGGCGATTTACTCGACCTTTCTGCAACGCGGCTATGACCAGCTGATTCACGATGTCGCGATCCAGAATCTGCCGGTGCTGTTCGCGCTCGATCGCGGCGGTCTGGTCGGCGCCGACGGCGCGACGCATCACGGCGCTTTCGATCTTTCATTCCTGCGCTGCATTCCCAACCTGGTGGTGATGGCGCCATCGGACGAGAATGAATGCCGCCGCATGCTCAGCACCGGGCTGCAACTGACCGGCCCCAGCGCCGTGCGCTACCCGCGCGGCAATGTCATCGGCGTGGACCTCGATGCGGAACTGAAACCGTTGACCGTAGGCAAGGCCCGCATCGTGCGTGAAGCGCGTGGCCGCCGCCGCCCGCGCGTGGCGATTCTTGCATTCGGCTGCATGGTGCAGCCGGCGCTGGAAGCCGCCGAAATTCTCGACGCGGCAGTGGTCGACATGCGCTTCATCAAACCGCTGGATACGGCGATGATTCACGACCTCGCCAACGAGAACGATCTGCTGGTGACGCTGGAAGACAATGCCAAGTCCGGCGGCGCCGGCAGCGCGGTCAACGAAACCCTGATGGCGCAACACCTGACCGTGCCGGTACTCAATCTCGGCTTGCCAGATCACTTCGTCGAACACGGCACTCGTGAGGAACTGATGACCCAGATCGGTCTGGACGCCTCCGGCATCCTGCGCAGCATCCAGAAGCGCCTGCGCGCCAAGGACCTGGACGAGTCCGGCGCGGCGAAGCACGTCATCAGTCAGTAAGTTTCTGACGCGCGCCGAACCACTGCAGCCGCTCGCGTAGTTTCACCACCTCGCCGACAATCACCAGGCTGGCGCCGCTGACGCCGGCATCACTGACTTTTCCCGGCAGATCTTCAATCGTGCCGGCGATCACGCGCTGCGCGGGCGATGTGCCCTCCTCCACCAAAGCCGCGGGCCAGTCGCGTGGCAGCCCATGCGCGACCAACTGCGCGCACAAATGCGGCAGCGTCGCCAGTCCCATGTAAATCACCACCGTCTGTCCGCGCCTGGCCAGCATGTCCCAGTTCAGGCTGAGCGTGCCATCGGCGCGCGCATGGCCGGTCACGAACACGCAGGCCTGGGCGTAGTCGCGATGCGTCAGCGGAATGCCGGCGTAAGCGGCACAGCCGCTGGCGGCGGTAATGCCAGGCACCACCTGGAAGGCAATGCCCTGCGCAGAGAGCGTCTCGATCTCCTCGCCGCCGCGACCGAAAATAAACGGATCGCCGCCCTTGAGCCGCAGCACCTTCCTGCCCGCCTGCGCCTGCCGCACCAGTTCCTGATTGATTTCGTCCTGCAGCACGACATGCTGATTGCGTTTCTTGCCGACAAAGATGCGCTCGGCATCGCGCCGCACCAGCTCAAGGATTGCCGGCGAGACCAGCCGGTCGTAAAGCACGACATCCGCCTGCTGCATCAACCGCAGAGCACGAAACGTCAGCAGATCCGGATCGCCGGGTCCCGCGCCAACCAGATAGACCTCGCCGCGCACGGGATGACCGGCCAACACCTGCTCCATTTCGCGCAGGGCGCCGGTTTCGTCGTCGGCCAGCAGCCGCTCGACGCCGTTGCCATCCAGAAAAGCTTCCCAGGTCGCGCGCCGTGCCTGCACCGGCCTCTGCGACTTGACGCGTGTACGCATCTGCCCCATGAACTTGGCGATGCGCCCGTAATTGGCCGGAATCAGGCTCTCGATTTTTTCGCGCAGCCGCCGCGCCAGCACCGGTGCGGTGCCGCCGGTCGAGATCGCCACCTGCAGCGGCGCGCGGTTGATGATCGACGGCGTGATGAAGCTGCTGGGCTCCGGATCGTCCACGACATTGACCGGGATGCCGCGCTGATCGGCCGCCGACGCCACCGCAAGATTCAAGCGGCGGTCGTCCGTCGCCGCAATGACCAGGCGACATCCATCGAGGTGGCGGGCGGAAAAATCCTCGGCAACCTGCGTCAAGCGGCCGGCATCCATCAGCGCCGTGAGTTCAGGATTCAGGCTGCGCGCAACCACCCGGATCTGCGCATCGGCTGTCAACAACAGGCGGATTTTACGTGCCGCAACTTCGCCGCCGCCGACCAGCAGAACGGTCTCTCCGCGCAAGCGCAGAAAAATCGGGAAAAACGGGCTATGCGACTGGTCCATATCGGGTTCGTAGAGAGTGTGCACGGATCGCGTGCAGGTTACTCCAAGCAAGCACTATGCCGACTCAAACCACGGCGGCCATCACCTTGAGCAGCATGCCGGAACCGACGAAAACCAGGAACGCGGCAATCAGCTGTTTCAACATTTTTGGCGGCAGGCTGAAACCAATCCGCGTACCGAACCATATCCCGGGAAACGCCCCCAGCAACAGGTAGCCCAGCATGTGGTAGTCCACCGTTCCGAGGCTCGCGTGACCGATGCCGGCAATGGTGGTAATCAGTACCGCATGGGCCAAGTCGCTGCCGACCAGCTTGATCGGATCATGGCGCGGATACAACAACAGCAGCAGCATCATGCCGATCACACCGGCACCCACCGACGAGATGGTGACCAGCGATCCAATCAATGCGCCGCAGAGGATGGTCAAAGGGATCTGCCCGCGATGGTGCAGATGGCGCAAAAACCGCAAAGCGTCCTGTCGAGCCAGCCGGATCAGCTTGTCCTGAAACAGTGCCAATGTCGCCGTAGTCATGATGGCGATGGCCAGCGTCAGCTTGATCAGATGGTCCAACTGCGGGCCGGTTTCGTAATGGCTCAAGAAGTACAGGGTCAGGAGGGTCGCCGGCACACTGCCCAGTGCGAGCAAGCCGACGATTTTCCAGTCCAGCGAGCCATGCCGTCCATGCAACAGCACACCGAATGATTTACTGGTCGCGGCATAAAGCAGATCGGTGCCGACGGCGATGGCCGGACTGATCCCGCAGAGCAGAATCAGGATCGGCGTCATCAGCGAGCCGCCGCCGACACCGGTCGCGCCAACGGCAAGTCCGACGACCAGTCCCGCAACCGAAAATCCGAAATCCTGCATGTCAGCACCCGTTGGCGAGCGCGCACACTAGCAGCGACGGCTTAGCGGTCAAAGGAATATTTATCTATACTTTCATAACCTGGTTGCATAAGGTGACTCATGAAACTGCGCCAACTCCACTACATACACGAAGTCGCTCAGCGCGGACTCAACGTCACCGCTGCGGCCGAGGCACTGTTCACCTCGCAGCCCGGAGTCAGCAAACAAATCCGCCTGCTCGAAGAAGAACTGGGCGTGGATATCTTTCTGCGTAACGGCAAGCACCTGGCTGAAGTCACGCCCGCCGGCCGTCGCATCCTCGAATACACCTCGCGCCTGCTGGCCGAAGTGGAAAATATCCGCAACATCGCCGGTGAATTCCGCGACACCGACCGCGGCGATCTGGTCATCGCCACCACGCATACCCAGGCGCGCTACGCATTGCCGCCAGTCATACAGAAATTCCGTGCGCGCTATCCGAAAGTCAGCCTGCACCTGCATCAAGGCTCACCGCCACAGATCGCCAAGATGGCGGCCGAGGGCTTGGCCGATTTTGCAATCGCCACCGAGGCGATGGAGCATTACGAGCAGTTGGTGATGCTGCCCTGCTACCGTTGGAATCGCTGCGTGCTGGTCAAGCCGGACCACCCCCTGGCGGCAAGCAAGAAGCTGACGCTCAAGGACGTGGCGCAGTATCCGCTAGTGACTTACACCTTCGGCTTCACCGGTCGCTCGACTCTCGACCAGGCTTTTGCGGCACAAGCCTTGAAGCCAGACGTGGTGCTGACCGCCGTGGACGCCGACGTCATCAAGACCTATGTCCGTGCCGGCCTGGGCATCGGCATCATCGCTGAAATGGCGTACGACGAACGCCTGGACAAGGATCTGCTGCGACTGCCGGCAGGTCATCTGTTCGAATCCAGCACTACGCACATCGGCTTTCGTTATGGCAGTTTCCTGCGTGGATACATGTATGACTTCATTGCCATTTTCGCGCCTCACCTGACGCGTGAAATCATCGGCGAACTGGCGGCAATCCCCGATCACGCGCAGCGTAACCAGCAGACGCAAAAGCTGCTGACACAACTGCCGCATTCATGAACTTTGCAGGCGTCCAGCACCGGGCTTATATCGATTCATGATGAAGATATAGCCGCAATAAACTGTCGCGAAGCCACACACACCATTAAAATGCGCGACTGCTTCCTCATTGCGATATTCACCTCAGGATTTACCCGTGTATCAATACGATGAAATCGATATGACCCTGGTCAGGGAACGTGCCGCGCAGTTCCGCGAGCAGCTTGCACGCTATCGCGCGGGCAAATTGACCGACGATGAGTTCCGGCCGATGCGTCTGCGCAACGGCCTCTACATGCAGCGCTTTGCGCCGATGCTCCGCATCAATATTCCCTACGGACACATGAGCGCACCTCAATTGCGCAAGATGGGCCATATCGCGCGCACCTACTCCAAGGGTTACGCACACTTCACGACGCGCCAGAACATCCAGCTGCACTGGCCGCCGCTCGACGATGTACCGGATATTCTGGTCGAACTGGCCGAAGTCGAAATGCAGTGCATTCAGGCCTGCGGCAACGACACCCGCAACATCACCTGCGACTATCTTGCCGGCGTCTCGGCGGACGAAATGATCGATCCGCGCCCCTACTGCGAACTGCTGCGCCAGTGGGAGGCGCTGAACCCGGAATTCCTCTGGCTGCCGCGTAAATTCAAGTTTGCCTTTACCGGCGCAAAGGTCGACCGCGCCGCCACCCGCACCAACGATGTCGCCATCCACCTCGTGCACAACGAGGCGGGAGAAATCGGCTATCGCTTCTACGTCGGCGGCGGACTCGGACGCATGCCGATCCTGGGCAAGCTGACCAATTCCTTTATCCCGGAATCGGATCTGCTGATCTATTCGACGGCGGTCATGCGCGTGTTCAACCGCTTCGGCCGCCGCGACAACATCCACCACGCACGCATCAAGGTCGTCGTCAAAACCTGGGGACTGGAACGCTTCATCGCAGCCGTGGACACGGAATATCAACGCATCCTCGCCAGCGACGAAGCCGGCACCCTGCGATTGTTGCCGGAAGATGTCGCCCACATGCGCAGCTTCTTCCCCACGCCGGCGTACCGCGCTCATGACGAAGTTCGCGCGGACCTGCAAACTCTGGCGTCGCAGGACCGGGAATTCGGCGCCTGGCTAAAGCGCAATATCGCTGAACATCGTCAGCCGGGGTACCGCATCGCATACGTTTCGCTGAAGGCGCATAACGTCACCGGCGGCGATGTCAGCGCGGAACAGTACGAAGCGCTGGCGGAACTGACCGAAACCTATGGTTTCGGCGAGTTGCGCTCGACCTTCGACCAGAACCTGATTCTGCCCGATGTCGCCGAGCGCGATCTCTACCCGCTATGGCAACGGCTGAAAGCCTTGAACCTGGCCACTCCGAACATCGGCCTGCTCACCGACATGATCTGCTGCCCCGGCCTGGATTTCTGCGGACTCGCCAACGCCAGTTCGATCAGCGTCTACC
>JBOICJ010000285.1:0-12043 GCA_050740035.1 Stenotrophobium sp.
CTGCGTGTACTCAAACCCGGTGGCGAGTTGTATTTTTCCGACGTGTTCGCCGATCGCCGGCTGCCGCGCGAACTGCTCGCCGATCCGGTGCTGGTAGGCGAATGTCTGGCCGGCGCCATGTACGTGGAGGATTTTCGTCGCGTGCTGGCGCAACTCGGTATTGCCGACGCGCGCATTTGCGCACGCAGCCCGATCGCGCTGGAGGATCCGGCGGTCGAGGCGAAGATCGGTTTTGCGAGTTTCGAGTCGATCACCTGGCGGGTGTTCAAACTCGATCTGGAAGATCGCTGCGAGGATTACGGACAGGTGGCGTATTACCTCGGCACGATGCCGGAACACCCGCATGAGTTCGCGCTCGACGATCACCATCTGTTCCGCACGGGCCGACCGCTGCCGGTCTGCGGCAATACCGCCGACATGCTGGGGACGACGCGCTATGCGCCGTATTTCCGCATCAGCGGCGACAAGCGTGTCCACTACGGCTTGTTCGATTGCGCGCCGGATGGTGCGACGCCGAACGCGGGGACAAAATCCGGCTGTTGCTAGGAGATTGATCCAGCTTGTGCGGCGGCACGCAGCAGCATCGCTGCGTGTGTTTTCTCAGATGGCCTGTTCGTTCAGACGTTGATTGACGGCGTGCGCCAGAAAGCGGCGTGCGCGTTCAACGACTTCTGCCAGGGCATCGGTATGCGCAAACATGCGCGCCGCTTTTTTGCGGATATCGTCGAGCGTCGGCATCTCGGCCTTGACCAGTTCGGCCATCGCCGCCGCGCGGGCATCGGCCGCCGAATGCGCGAGCGCTGCCAGTTTTTCGCGAACTTTCCTTGAAATGCTGTCGGCGCAAAACGTCGAGGCAACGCGCTGGGCGATGCGGTCCATCATCGGTTCGGCGATGCCACGCTGGCCGTTGACGATGTGCGCCGGCGGCTCCTTGATGTCGCGAACGATGCCGCAGGCGCCGAGCAGGCGCAGCGCGTAATAGGTGATATCCACTTCCCACCAGTGGAAACCCTGGCGCGCCGACGCCATGTAGTAGTGATGGTTGTTGTGCCAGCCTTCGCCGAGCGTCAGCAGTGCCAGCCAGACATTGTTCTTGGACTCATCGCCGGTGAGATAGCGCGGCCGACCGAGGACATGCGCCAGCGAATTGATCGAAAACGTTGAATGGTAGAGCAGCACGGTGGACCAGAAAAATCCCACGAACAGGCCGGGCCAACCGGCGACGGCAAAGCTGAGCAGGCCCAGCAGGATGCCGGGCAGGAAGCGGTGGCGGTCGAGCCACATCAGTTCCGGGTAACGCGTGAGGTCGGGCACGCGGCTGTAATCGGCGCGCGCGGCGTCTTCGTTGAAAATCCAGCCGACGTGCGAGAACCAGAAACCGTGCTGGATCGGTGAATGCGAGTCCTGCTCCAGGTCGGAGTAGCGGTGATGGGCGCGATGCTTGGCAGCCCACCAGACGGCGCCGCTTTGCAGTGAGGTTTGTGCGAGAAAGGCCAGTACGAACTGGAACGCGCGGCTGGTCTGGAATGTCCTATGCGAGAAGTAGCGGTGATAACCGGCGGTGACGCCGAACATGCGGATCAGGAACGATGCGGTCATCAACGCCAGCGCCGAGGTGGTGATGCCGCTCCAGATTGCGCCGAGGCAGGCGACGTGGACCAGGATGAACGCGATGAACGCAGGCATCAGGCTGCGTGAGATGCCGTGATATT
Source organism: Stenotrophobium sp. (assembly GCA_050740035.1). Classification (GTDB taxonomy): domain Bacteria; phylum Pseudomonadota; class Gammaproteobacteria; order Nevskiales; family Nevskiaceae; genus Stenotrophobium. Next base: position 1,713 of record JBOICJ010000285.1, read on the forward strand.
TTCCGGGCATTAAATGGCTCTGATTTGGCGATTGGCTGCTGCTAATATGTGTCTGCACTGGATTTATGCGCAGACTCCCTTGTGATTATGTGCGGCAAGAGTCGGAACGGATGTATATACGACTGTATACAATGCTAGGGCAGTGCAGCACTCGAGTCAATGGTAAAAGGATACTGAAATGGCAGCCCGCAAATTACCAAAAAGCCCTGGCGCGACGGCAAAAAAGCGGCCGGCAAGACGCGGGCAGGTCGAGCGTCATGAGTTGATTGCCGCGGCGCTCAAGCTGCTCGGCCCGAGCCGCAGCGTCTCGTCGCTGAGCCTGCGCGAGATCGCCCGCGTCGCCGGCATCGCGCCCAACAGCTTCTACCGGCATTTCCGCAACGTCGATGAACTGGCGGTGGCGTTGATCGATCAGGCCGGTGGCACCCTGCGCAAGATCATCCGTGAGGCGCGCAATCGCATTTCGTCGGAGCGCAGCGTGATTCGCACTTCGATCGAAACCTTTATGGAGCAACTGGAATCCGACGAAAAATTGTTACATGTCCTGTTACGTGAGGGGCACGTCGGCTCCGACGAATTCAAGCAGGCGGTGGATCGTGAGTTGCAGTTTTTTGAAGAGGAGTTGCGCGAGGATCTGATGCGCATCGCCGCTGCGGAAAAGACCCGTCTGGTTTATCCCTCGCTGGTGGCCAAGGCGATGACGCGACTGGTGTTCACCATGGGGGCGACGGCGATGAACTTGCCCGCCGGCAGCCGTGGCGCAATCGCCGAACAGATGATCAAGATGCTGCGCATCATCGCCGCCGGCGCGCAGACGCTGGAACTCAATGAAACCGCGCCGAGCCTGATCGACGGCGATCCGCGCAACGTTCAGAGCGCGGCCTGAACCGGCGTCAACGGCGCCATGCCGTCGGCGTTGCGCTGGGGTGCCCAGACATTCCAGGCGATCGCCGCCGCCGCCACCTGCGCCGAAATCACCAGCAGGACACAACCGCCCCAGCCCAGTTGCGCCCAGTACGCACCGGGCAGGCTGGCGCCAAAGCTGCCGCCCAGGTAATAGCAACTGATATAGAGGCCGGCGGCGGCGGAGCGTCCGGCCAGCGCCAGCCGCGGTACTGCGTTAGTGGCCATCGCCTGCACCACGAACACGCCGCAGGAACTGAGGATCAGTCCGGCAACGATCATCGGCAGTGGTTGCAGCAGCGTCAACAGCAGTCCCACGCAACTGACGCTCATCGCAACGACGGCAACCCGATGGGCTCCCCAGCGCCGCGCCCAGCCGCCGGTGGAGGGAGTGATCAGCATGCCGACCAGGAACACGAAGAAAATATAGGACAGTGCGTGCGTGCCGAGATGCCAGGGTGCGGCGCTGAGGTGGAAGTTGATGTAGGTGAAGGTCGCCACCTGTGCAAACAGGATCAGGAAGCCGACGGCATAGGTCGCCAGCAGCGGCAGATTGCGCAGGTGCTGGCCCATGCCGCCCAGTGACGACCACACGGATGCCGACGGCGTGAACCCGCGACTGCGCGGCAGCAGCCACGCCACCAGCGGCAGGAACGCCAGATTGATCAGGCCCATCACCATGAACGCCGTGCGCCAGTCCCAGGCGGCGGTGATCAGTCCGGCGAAGAAGCGTCCGCAGAAACTGCCCAGCACGGTGCCGGCGATATACAGGCTGACGACCGAGCCGGATTCATGCGCGGACCATTCTTCCGCGGTATAGGCGACGGCGCTGGCGAAAATTCCGGGAATGATCAGGCCCTGCAGCGCGCGGCAGGCGATCAGCCACGGCAGGTTCGGCGCGGTGGCGGCGAGCAGTGTGGCGAAACCGAGCAGGGCGATGGCGATCAGCAGCACGCGACGGCGGCCATGGCGATCCGCCAGCGCGCCAGCCAGCGGCGCGGCAATGGCCACGGCCAGCGTCGTCGCGGTCACCGTCAGGCTGACCTGCGAAACGCCGGCGCCGAACACCTGCCGCAGTTCCGGCAGCAGCGCCATGGTGATGTACATGTCGAAGAAGGCGCACATGCCCGCCGCAACGATGCCCAGTACCCGCAAATCCCGCTTCATTTCGCACTCGTGTTTCAAGAGTGCGCGCAGGATAGTGTCTTGGCGTTAATATCTCCAATATGTTTTTTATCGGTAAATGATACGCAGGAGATATCATGGAATTGCGCCATTTCCGCTATTTCGTCGCTGTTGCCGAGGAGCTGCATTTCGGCCGTGCCGCGGCGCGGCTGCACATTTCGCAGCCGCCGCTGTCGCAGCAGATTCAAGCGCTCGAAGCTGAGCTGGCGGTGGCGCTGTTTAGCCGCAGCGGCCATCGTGTCCGGCTCACCGAAGCCGGCACGCAGTTTCTCAAGCACGCGCGGCTGGTGCTGGCGCAGGCGCAGATCGCCAGGACGGCGGCGCAGCGTGCGGACCGCGGCGAAACCGGCGAACTGCAAATCGGCTTTACCGGCTCGCTGCCGTTTACCGCGATCATGCCGCGCATCCTGCGCGACTACCGTACGGCTTATCCGGATGTCACGCTGCAACTGCGCGAGGAGACGACGCACGAGCAGATCGAGCGGCTGGCTGACGGGCGCATGGATGTCGGATTCTTCCGTCCGACGCAGCATCCGGCACTGGCCGAGCTGGAAACGCATGTGTTGCTGCGTGAGCCGCTGAGGGTGGCGCTGCATGCGCAACACCCATTGGCGCGCCGCAAGCGATTGCAGCTCGCGATGCTCGCCGGCGAGCCGTTCATCATCTATGCGCGCAGCATCAGCACCGGTCTGCACGATTTCATTCTGTCGCTGTGCCATCGTGCGGGCTTCACGCCGCGTATCGTGCAACAGGTGCATGAAATGCCAACGGTGATCGGTCTGGTCGCAGCCGGCATCGGCGTGGCGCTGGTGGCCTCGTCGATGGAAACCATCGTGCGGCCGGACGTGGTGTTCAGGCCGCTGGCCGAGGCCGATGCCCGCAGCGAAATCCTGCTGGCGTGGCGGCGCGAGGCGGCGGCGCCGGCCTTGCATCACTTCATCCGCGTGGCGCGTCAGGCGAAGACAAATTGAGCAAATCGCGACTTCCAGCCTGGCCCGGAAAGGCCGCTTTCAGTCCGTTGCGGCCATCCGGTCGCTCAGAGTGCGAGCCGAAAAGCGGCCATTCACCGTGCCGTGCCCCGCCACGGTCGAAGGCGACCCCCGGCAGTAGAAGTCTTCGGTGCCGCATTTGATTTGAGGCTGGGCGCCGGATCGCAACGGTTGAAACGAGATTCGTTTGGCGATCAATGAATGGAGCGCTCGCGACTACAGCGCGAGTCGGTTAGGAGTGTACGGAAAACTCAAATCCACTGTCTGACGGGCTGGTCTGGTAAACGTGGTCCATCACCAAAGCCGCCGCTTTGCCATGCGCCTGACCGCAGCTGGCGCAAGCTGGCGCAGAAACGCTGCCCCTTGCGTTGAAGGACACGAGTCGCTCCCGCGTGACAATCGTCACGCCTTGGGTCAGATCTGGGTGACGTCAAAGCTCAAGCAAAAAGATGAAGCAAGCGTTCCAGCGCAGGTAGAATGCGCTGCCGATCCAAACGCTAACTCTGTAGGTCAACAATGTCGTTCTACTCGCGCTTGTTTCGCAAAGCGCCATCGCTTTCGTCAGTTCCGGCTTCAGCGCCTCAACGGGCGCCGTCCAAAAAGGCTGACACGGCTCATCCAAAATCGAGCGCAGCTGATCGCGCTCTGGCCGCTGCTGCGGAGGAGAGCGCTTTGCAGTCGGCCATAGATGCCCGGGACGTCCAGGCGGTGGCCCGGCTGGTCGTTGCGGGGACATCGACCAAGGTTCGCCAGGCGGCGGCTGACGCAATCGAAGATCCGGACGTGCTGAGGCAACTCATCCGTGATGTCCGCGGTGGCAATGACAAGAGTGTCTACAAGGTCCTGACGTCCAAGCGCGATGTACTGCTCGAGCAGACCCGCAAGCTCGAGCAGTTGCGGGCCGAGATCAATGCGGCCTCGGAAGCCCTCGAGCGCCACAGCCAACGCTCGTACGACGCCTTGTATAGCACGAGGCTGGATCAGTTCGAGAGCCGCTGGAATGCGGTGGCTGCGCAGGCTGATCCGGAGCTGCGCGGCAGAGTCCAGCAATGGATCGACCGCTCACGCGAGACCATTGCAGAACACGTGCGCCAGGTGGCGGCTCAGGCATCGCATGAACTGGCGGCAGTCAACGCGGCTGCAGAGGCACAGCACCTGCGCGAGCAGCAGGTGCAGGCATCCGCCGCGGCAGCAGCTGAGCAAGCGCGGGTTCTTGAGGAACAGAAGCGTGCGCTGACCGAAGAGCGGCAGACTGAGCAGCGGGCTGTTCGTCAAATTGGCGAATTGATCCGCAAGGCTCGTGGCGCGCTGAGCGACGGCCGCACCTCGCGCGTGGCCGGCGTGCGACGGGACATAGAGGAGAAGTTGGCGGGAGCTCCGCCTCTGCCGGCCAACTTGGCCAGCCAGATACAACAGCTCGACAAGCAGCTCGACGAGTTGAAAGACTGGAAGAGTTTTTCAGTGACGCCGAAGCGCGCTGAGTTGGTTGAGGAAATGGAGTCGCTCATCGGGGTGGAACTTGACGCGGTGGCACTCGCTGACAGGATCAAGAGTCTGAAGGATGAGTGGCGCACCCTGAGCAAGGGCATCGGCGAGAATCTTGAAGCCGATTGGCAACGCTTCCAGGAAGCCGCCCAGAAGGCGTATCAGCCGTGCGCCGAGTATTTTGCCGCCCAAGCCCTGATTCTCGAGGAAAACCTGCGGCGTTGCGATGCCTTGCTCGCCAAGCTCACTGCGTTCGAGGCGGGATACAACTGGGAGCAACCCGACTGGCGGGTCGTCATCAACACCCTGCGCGAGACCAAAGAGGAGTGGCGCCGCTGCGCGCCTGTGGATCGCCGCGCCGCCAAGCAGCAGCAGGAGAAGTTCGTAGCCCTCACCGCAAGCCTGCGGGGCCGAGTGGATGCCGAATATGCCCGCAACCTGAAGCAGAAGGAGTCGCTGGTCGAGCGTGCTCAGCAGTTGCTCGCGAGCGATGATGTTCGCAAGGCCATCGACGCGATCAAGAAGCTACAGCAGGAGTGGCAGACAGTGGGTCCTGTGCCGCGTGAGGTGGATCAACGCCTCTGGGGAGAATTCCGCCAGCACTGCGATGCCGTGTTCCAAAAACGCCAGCAGGAGTTTGCCACCTACACGGCCGAGCTCGAGAACAACAAGACGCAGGCCGTTGCCTTGTGCGAGCAACTCGATCAGATCGCCGCTCTCGAAGGGCCTGAGTTGCTGGAGCGCGCGCGCGTGCTGGCCGAATTGCGGAGTGGTTTTGCGGCGCTCGGCGAGTTTCCGCGTGCGGATACGCGTGAGCTTCGCAACAGGTTTGATCGGGGTTTGGATCGCTGCGAAGAATCCATTGCGCGCCAACATGTACGCGACGCCGAGCGTGGCTGGAACGATTTGTTCGAAGCCGCCAACCATGTGCGCGCCTACGGGCTCGCCGTGGCACGCAGTCTGGATACGGAGCAACTCGACACTTTGAAAGGGGCTGCCGAAGCCTACATTGCCTCTGTCCAGCGATGGCCCAAGAGCGGGCTCGATACCCTTAAGCAGGGGTTCGCCCGTGAGCGATCCGCAGATCTCGCGGCGAACGAGATGGCTCTGAAGATGCTCTGCATCCGAGCCGAAATACTGACGGACATGCCGACTCCGCCCGAGGATCAACCGTTGCGTCGCGAATATCAGCTGCAACGTCTGGTGCAGAGCATGGGCCAGGGTGTCAGGGCTGATGAGAAACACTTGGATACCATGGCGATCGAGTGGGTGGGTATCGGCCCCGTAGAGGCGGCGGCATACCAACCACTACTGCAGAGATTCCAGCGCTGTCGCGAGCGGGGCCACTCCCGGGTTCCATAGCCCAAGTGGCCGATATCCGGGGGCGTCACCTCATAGCTAGTGACCTTGATTGACAAGCTATCACCGGAGCAATCAAGGCGCTTCTGGACGTGGGAAGGTTTGGAGCGCCCGTGGTGAGAAACTTCAATGTGCGGATTAAAGACGGTAGTTTGGACGTCAGATAGCGGTCCGTCGTGACTGTCTCAAAGTGGCACAAACCGGTCGTCGCGCCTGAATAGTCCCCCAAGCCAATGCGCCAGGCTGAATGGGGGCGATAGAAAATTAATAAGCGACAACACGAGTCGAGAATGGCCACCCGCTCTCGATGATCGAGGCACGGAAATTGTTATAAATTATTTAATAATTTAAAATTAATTATATAAAATATAACATTACTTTTTGCTGATGCTGCGACAGCGGGTGACGCTCTGACGCTGTTTTTCGCTCACTCGGCAGCGGCGCTGACGCTGCTGCCAACCGTGGGGTTGCACAGCCAGACCAGTCCCAACAAGCCGAAGCACAGCCATGCCGAGGCCCAGAAATAGTCCAGCGACGATAGCAGGTAGGCCTGGCTTTCGAGGCCACGCATCAGTACTTCGAGGGACTGCGCCGTGGACAGGCCGAGATGATGCAGTTGCGTCATCGCCTGTTTGACGGCAGGGCTGTAGACGCTGCTCGCTTCCGACAGGCGCGCTTGGTGAAAGGTCGCGTCGTTGTCCCAGAAGGTGGTGGTGATCGAGGTGGCGAAACTGCCGGCGGTGATGCGCATGAAGTTGGACATGCCGGACGCCGCCGGGATGCGCGATGGATCGAGCGTGTGCAGTGAAATCGCCACCAGCGCGATGAAGAAAGTGCCCATCGCCAGACCCTGCACCAGCATCGGCGCAACGAAGGTCGAGAAACTGGCGTTCACCGTGAACAGCGAGCGCATGTAGAAGGAAATCGCCAGGCTGATGAATGCGAACGCAGCGAAGTAGCGCGCATCGTTTTTTTGCAGATACTTGCCGACGAACGGCGAGATCAGCACCGCAACGACGCCGCTGGGCGCCGCCACCAGACCGGCCCAGGTCGCGGTATAGCCGAGGTGGATTTGCAACCACAGCGGCAGCAGCACGACGTTGCCGAAGAATGCGGCGTAGCCGAGACACAGCGCGATGGTGCCGAGCGTGAAATTCCAGTCCTTGAACAGCGACAGATCCACGATCGGATGTTCTTCGGTGAGCTCCCAGATCAGGAATGCGATGAAGCCGACGACCGCCACCAGCGTCAGGATGACGATCTGGCTGGAGGCGAACCAGTCCAGTTGCTTGCCACGATCGAGCACGATTTGCAACGCGCCGATCCAGGTCACCAACAGGCCGAGCCCGACAACATCGATCGGCAACTGTCGCGTTGGCGTCTCGCGTTTGCCCAGGTAGCGCCAGCAGATGAAAGCGCTGAAGATGCCGACCGGCAGGTTGATGAAGAAGATCCACGGCCAGCTGATGTTGTCCGAGATGTAGCCGCCGAGGATCGGGCCGCAGATCGGTGCGACCAGCGTGGTCATCGACCAGATCGCCAGTGCGGTGCCGCGTTTTTCCGGCGGGAAAATCGCCAGCAGCAGGGCCTGCGAGCCTGGAATCATTGGGCCTGAAACCGCGCCTTGCAGCACGCGGAACGCGATCAGCGACTGGATGCTCCAGGCCATGCCGCAGAGCATCGAGGCGATGGTGAACATCGTCACCGAGAATACGAACGTGCGCACGACGCCGTAGCGCTGCATCAGCCAGCCGGTCAGCGGCACCGAGACGCCGTTGGCCACCGCGAACGAGGTGATGACCCAGGTGCCCTGATCGGGGCTGACGCCGAGGTTGCCGGCGATGGTCGGAATCGAGACATTGGCGATGGTCGAATCCAGCACCTGCATGAAGGTGCCCAGCGCCAGCGCCAGCGCGGTGATCGCCTTGTCGCCGGGCGCAAGCCCCATGGGCGTATTCACGATGGTGTCCGCTGGCGATCAGTTGCCGGAATTGGCACGGATGATTTCATCGATGCGCGCCTGAATCCGGGCGTCGTCGGCATCGTCGCCGGCCCGCACCGGCAGCGGCACTGCGCGCACCTGCGTCGCCACCACCGGCCCGGAGGTGTCCCTGATGTCGACGCTGACGCTCATCGAAAGCCCGACGCGCAACGGATGCGCCTCGAGTTCTTTCGGGTCGAGCGTGATGCGCACCGGCACGCGCTGCACGATCTTGATCCAGTTGCCGGAGGCGTTCTGCGCCGGCAGCAGTGCGAATGCCGAGCCGCTGCCCGCGGCCATTCCGGCCAGGCGGCCGTGATACACGACATCGCTGCCGTAGAGATCGGCGTGCAGCGTCACCGGCTGGCCGACGCGCATGTCCTGCAACTGCACTTCCTTGAAATTGGCATCGACCCAGACATCGTTCAGCGGCACCACCGCCATCAGCGGTTCGCCCGGCGCGATGCGCTGGCCGATCTGCACCGTGCGCTTGGCGACGACGCCGGCGATCGGTGCCACCAGATGCGTGCGGCGCAGCGCCAGCGCTGCATTGCGCACGGCGCTGGCGGCGCTCAATACCAGCGGATGGGTGGCGATGGTGGTGCCTTGGGTTTGTGCCAGTGTGGCGTTGAGCTGTTCGTGGGTCGCGGCAAGGCTGGCGCGCAAACTGGCGAGGGTGTCGCGAGCGTGCGCGAGTTCTTCGACCGAAACCGCGCCTTGCGCGACCAGCGATTTGCGCCGGTCGTAATCGGACTGCGCGCGCGCCAGCGCGGTCTTGCGCTCGACCAGGGTGGCGCGGTACTGATCGGCCTGCGCGAGGGTGCCGCGTACCTTGCGCACGGCATTTGCGAGACTGGCCTCGGCGCTGGCCATCGCCAGTTCGGCGTCCGCAGGATCGAGGTCCACCAGCGCCTGACCCTGCTGCACGCTCTGGGTATCGTCGACGTGCACGGCAACGACGGTGCCGGCCACTTCGCTGGTGATCTGCACCATGTCCGACACGGCATAGGCGTCGTCCGTGGTCTCGAAGTGGCGTGCGTAGAGGAACCAGTGTGCGCCCCAGATGACGCCGCCAATCAATACGAGCAGCAGCAGGATCAGCAGTCCACGGCGGCGCGTGGCGCCGCGGGAAGCGGCAGGAGTTGCGGCATTCATGAAGAAGCTCCGGGCACAGCGGCAATGTTGGAAGGATCGAAACTGCCGCCGAGCGCGAGCAGCAGGGTGACGCGGGCGACGGCTTGCGCGGCGATCAGATCGATCTGCTCGCGGCGCGCACTGAGCACGGCGGTTTCGGCACCGAGCACCGCCAGTTGGTTGCTCAGGCCCGCGCGGTAACGCACCTGTGCGATGCGGTAGGCATCTTCGCTGGCGGCAAGCGACCGCGCGTTCTGTTCGATCTGGTTCCTGTCGGAAGCCAGCAGGCTCAGTTGATCGGCGCTCTGCTGCACCGCCTGCAGCACGGTGTTGTTGTAATCGGCGATGGCGATATCCACCTTGGCCGCCGCTCCGCGATAGCCGGCTTTGAGCTGGCCGGATTCAAAAATGGGCAGATGCAACGCAGGGCCGATGCCGTAGGCGAGATCGTCGCTGCGGAACAGATTGTCGAGGCCGATCGCGCCGAAACCGGCGAAGGCCGAGAGATTGATGTCGGGATAGAACGCCGCCTTGGCTGCGGCCTGCCCCTGCGTCGCCGCATCGACTCGCGCCCGTGCCGCCAAAATGTCGGGGCGGCGTGCGAGCAGGTCGATTGGCAGTTTTTCGGGCAGCGGCAAGGCCTGTGCAAGATCGAGATGCGGGCGCTTGATGCCGGCGTAGGCCTCCGCCCCCTGGCCGGTCAGCGCCGCCAGCCGGTGCACCGCCAGATCAATGCCGGCCTGTGTCTGCAATCGCGCCAGATGCGCTTGCGCCAACGCCGCTTCGGCATCGCGCAGGCGGCTTTGATTGTCCAGCCCGGCGTTGACGCGACTCCTGGCGAGATCATGGATGGATTGCTGCTGCGCTTCGGCTTGTGCCGCGATATCCGACTCCGCCCAGGCCCGGTCGAGGTCGACGTAGGCTTGCGCCATGGCGCCGGCCAGGATATCGCGCGCGACCTGCACGTCCAGCGCCGCGGCGCGGGTGAGGTCGGTGCTGCGGGCGATGACCGCGGCCTGGCGGCCGAAGAAATCGATGTCCCAGTTGAGATTCAGCGCGAGCTGGCCGCGCCAGAAACGACCGCCGCCAAACGGTGGTGGAATGATGTCGTGCTTGGGGAAACGCTGGTAGACCTCGGTGCCGTCCAGGGTAACGCCGGGATGCGACGAAGCCGTGTCGGACTGTACCTGCGACAGCGCCAGCCGCACGCGGGCTTCGGCATCGGCAAGATGAGGATTTGCGGCGAATGCCTTGGCGATCAGTTCATTCAACTGGGGGTCGCCATAGGCCTGCCA
>JBOICJ010000286.1:0-2440 GCA_050740035.1 Stenotrophobium sp.
GCTGTGCTCCGGCAATGTCGCCTTCGCGCTGTATCCGGGCCTGACCATGGGCTGCTTCGAGGCGATCCACGCCACAGCCAGCGAGGAGATCAAGCAGACCTACCTGCACAAGCTCGGTAACGGCGAGTGGACCGGCACCATGTGCATCACCGAGCCGCAGGCCGGCTCCGACGTCGGCGCCGCCAAGACCAAGGCCACGCCAAACGGCGACGGCAGCTATTCCATCGAAGGCGGCAAGATCTTCATCACCTCCGGTGAACACCGGATGGCGGAAAACATCATCCACTTCGTGCTCGCGCGCCTGCCCGACTCACCGCCGGGCGTGAAGGGACTCTCCACCTTCGTTGTGCCCAAGTTCCTGGTCAACCAGGACGGCACGCTGGGCGCGCGCAACAAGCTGTCTTGCGCCGCCATCGAACACAAGATGGGCATCAATGGTTCCTGCACCTGCGTGATGCAGTTCGACGGCGCCCAGGGCTGGATGGTGGGCGCGCCCAATACCGGCATCCAGAACATGTTCGTGATGATGAATCTCGCGCGCATCCTGGTCGGTCTGCAAGGACTCGGCCAGTGCGAACTCGCCACCCAGAATGCGATCCGCTACGCGCAGGAACGCAAACAGGGCAAGGCCAGCAACGGCAAGGAGCAGATCATCGAGCACGCCGACGTGCGTCGCATGTTGCTGCAAATGAAAGCCACCACCGAGGGCGCGCGCGTGCTGGCCTACGAAACCGCGATGTTCGTCGACACCGCCAAGCATCATCCCGACGCCGCCGTGCGTGAGGAAGCACAGGACTGGGTCGACCTCAACACGCCGCTGGTTAAGAGCTTCTGCACCGACTCGGCCTTCGACCTCGGCTCGCTGGCGATCCAGGTCTATGGCGGTCACGGTTTCATCAAGGAGCATGGTGTCGAGCAGATCGCGCGCGACTCCAAGATTCTGTGCCTCTACGAAGGCACCAATGGAATTCAGGCGATGGACCTGGTGCGCCGCAAGCTGATGATGAACGGCGGCCGCCTGCCACAGCGCTTCTTCGCCAAGGTGCGCTCAGTACTCAAGACCGCCGGCGCTGATTTCGCCTACATTGCCAAACCATTAGCCGCTGCGATTGACGATCTCGAAGCGACGACACAGTGGGTGCAGCAGTCGTACAAGACCTCGCCGGACGATGCCTCGTTTGGCTGCGTGGATTTTCAGCGCGCGTTCTGCCTCGCCTATCTCGGCTACAACTGGCTGCGCATGGCGCAGGCGGCGAAATCGCACAGCGACGCGGGCTTGCGTCAGGCCAAACACGCCACCGCGCTGTTCTTCGCACAGCGCATGCTGTCGCAGGTGCCGGCGCTGCTCGTCAACGTGCGCAATCCGGCGGCGGAGTTGATGGCGCTGGATGCGGTGAATTTCTGATGCCTACTTTTTATCGACCGTCATACCCGCCTACGACCGCAGGAAGTCCCTGTGGGACGCGGGAATAACTGTTAGTCGTGTTCAAACCCCTCATCGACTGGTATCTGGCGCAACTAGCCACCGGCGGTTATCCGCTGATCGTGCTGCTGATGGCAATGGAGAGCTCGATCCTGCCGCTGCCCAGCGAGTTCGTGATTCCACCGGCGGCGATCCTCGCCGCGCGCGGCGACAGCGGACTCAGCTTCACCGGCATCGTCATCGCCGGCACCTTCGGCTGCTGGCTGGGCGCGGCGATCATGTACTGGGCCTCGCGGCTGGCCGGGCGCCCGCTGGTGCTGCGCTACGGCCGTTATTTCATGATCGGCGAGGACAAGGTGCGCGCGGCCGAACGCTGGGCGGCGCAGTACGGTGCCGGCGGCGTGTTCTTCTCGCGCCTGCTGCCGGTGATTCGCCACCTGATCGGCATCCCGATGGGCATCGTCGAGATGAATTTCCTGCGCTACTCCGTCTTCACCGTCATCGGTTCGGGCGTCTGGTGCTCGGTGCTGTGCTGGGTCGGCGTACAGGCCGGCCGCGACAATGCCCTGATGGAAGGCGACCTGCACCGCATCACGCTCTGGATCGTCGGCGCCACCGTGGTGCTCGGCTCGTTGTACTATTTCCTGGTGCATCGCGCGATCGTCAAATCCGCTACATCATCAAACGAGGGTTGAATCATGGGCATCTACGATTTTGAAGCGACGAACATCGAGGGCAAACCGCAGAAACTCGACGCCTACAAGGGTAAGGTGCTGCTGATCGTCAACGTCGCCAGCAAGTGCGGCTTCACGCCGCAGTACAAGGGCCTCGAAGCGCTGTACCGCAAGTACAAGGACAAGGGGCTCGTCATCCTCGGCTTCCCGTGCGATCAGTTCGGCCACCAGGAGCCGGTCGACGAGAATGCGATCAAGGAATTCTGCTCGCTGACCTACGAGGTCAGCTTCCCGATGTTCGCAATGATCGAGGTCAAGCGTGCCGGCACGAACCCGCTCTACA
>JBOICJ010000287.1:0-3664 GCA_050740035.1 Stenotrophobium sp.
CTTCTTCGCTTGGTGGCTGTTCGGCGAGGCGCTCACGGCGATGCGGCTGGCCGGCATGGGTGTCATCATCGTGGGATTCTATATGGTGGCCAGGAGTTGACATGAGCTTTTTGCCCTTCACTCGCCCATCCATCGACGAGGCCACCATCGCCGCGGTCGGCGACGTGCTGCGCTCCGGCTGGATAACCAGCGGCCCCAGGGTCAGGGAATTCGAGGCTGCCCTGTCGGACCGCTATAACGGCCGTCCGGTGCGCGTGCTCAACTCCGCCACCGCCGCGCTGGAACTGGCGCTGCGCCTGTGCCGCATCGGCGAGGGTGACGAGGTCATCACCACGCCGTTGTCCTGGGTTGCCACCGCCAACGTGATTCTCACGGTTGGCGCCAAGCCGGTGTTCGCGGACGTCGATCCGGTGACGCGCAACATCGACCTCGACGCAGTGGAAGCGGCAATCACGCCGCGCACGAAGGCGATCATTCCGGTCGATCTCTGCGGTCTGCCGGTGGATCGCGACCGTCTCTATGGCATCGCGCGCCGTCACAAGCTGCGTGTGATCGAGGACGCGGCGCAGTCCATGGGCGCGAACTGGAAGGGCCGCGAGATTGGCGTGGGCGGCGACCTGGTTTCGTTCAGCTTCCACGCCAACAAGAACATCACCACCAGCGAGGGCGGTTGCCTGGTGATGAACACGGAAGAAGAGGCGAAGCTATTCGAGAAGCTGCGGCTTCAGGGTGTCATGCGTTTTGCAGACGGCGGCATGGATGTGGATGTGCTCGGGGGCAAATCCAACCTGACCGACATCGCCGCGGTCATCGGTATTCACCAGCTCAGGCGCATCGAGGCAGTGACTGCAAAACGCCGTGAACTGGCGCGCGAATATTTCCGCTGCTTCGACCGCAGCCTCGGTTGCGAACTACCGCCGGAGGAGTTCAGCCATGGCAACTGGCACATGTTCCAGCCGCTGCTGCCGATAGAAAAGATGAAGATCACGCGCGGCGAGTTCATTGCGAAGATGAAGGAGCTGGACATCGGCGTCGGCGTACATTATCCCGCCATGCACCTGTTCACGCTGTATCGCGGCATGGGTTTCAAGGAAGGCTATTTTCCGGTTGCAGAACGCATCGGCCGCTCCACGGTGACACTGCCGCTGTTCCCCGACATGAGCGCCGCCGATGTGCGCCGCGTCTGCGATGCTGTCACCACCGTGCTGCGCCCTGCACTATGACTGCCATGACTCCCAATCTCAGCGTCGTCATTCCCGTCTACAACGAAGAGGCCGTGCTCGAAGCGCTGTTCGCGCGACTCTATCCGGCGCTGGACGCGCTGAAAATCAGCTACGAAGTGATCTTCGTCAACGACGGCTCGCGCGACCGTTCTCCTGGAATTCTCAGCGCACAATACGAAAAGCGCCCCGACGTGACGCGCGTGATCCTGTTCAACGGCAACTTCGGCCAGCACCGCGCGATCCTCGCCGGCTTCGAGCACGCCCGCGGCGAGCGCATCGTGACCATCGACGCCGATCTGCAGAACCCACCCGAGGAAATCGGCAAGCTGCTGGCGAAGATGGACGAGGGTTACGACTATGTCGGCTCGATCCGCGAGCAGCGCAACGACTCGGTCTGGCGGCATATCGCTTCGCGCATCATCAACATGGTGCGCGACAAAATCACCAATATCCGCATCACCGATCACGGCTGCATGATGCGCGCCTACGACCGCCGCATCATCCAGACCATCAACCAGTGCCAGGAGATGAACACCTTCATTCCGGCGCTGGCCTATTCGTTTTCGCAGCATCCGACCGAAGTGACGATCAAGCACGAGGAACGCTTTGCCGGCGAGTCGAAGTATTCGTTCTACAAACTGATCCGCCTCAACTTCGATCTGATGACCGGCTTTTCGCTGGTGCCGCTACAGTTTTTCTCGATGGCCGGCATGATCATCTCGCCGTTGTCCGGTTTGCTGGTGCTCTACATGCTGGCGCGCCGCGTCATCATCGGCCCGGAAGTGGATGGCGTATTTACCCTGTTCGCGATCGTCTTCTTCATGCTCGGCATCGCCCTGTTCGGCATCGGCATGCTCGGCGAATACATCGGCCGCATCTATCAGGAAGTGCGGCAGCGGCCACGTTACCTGATCGCCGCGATCCTGGAAAAAAAGGACCCCTGAGCCGTGCCTTCCGCCGTCGTCTTTGCCTATCACAACGTCGGCGTGCGCTGCCTGTCGGTGCTGCTGGCCCGCGGCGTCGACGTGAAGCTGGTGGTGACGCACGAGAATGCGCCAGGCGAGAACATCTGGTTCGGCAGCGTCAAGGCGCTTGCACAGACGCATGGCATTCCGGTCGTCACACCTGCCGATCCGCATGACGCCGCGACGCTGGCGCTGCTCCATGCGGCGGCGCCTGAATTCCTGTTCTCGTTCTACTACCGCAACATGCTCAAGCCGGCGATTCTGAATATTCCGCAGCGCGGCTGTTACAACATGCACGGCTCCCTGCTGCCGAAATACCGCGGCCGCGTGCCGATCAACTGGGCGGTGATTCACGGCGAAAGCGAAACCGGCGCCACCCTGCACCAGATGGTCGAGAAACCCGACGCCGGCGCCATCGTCGATCAGATGGCGGTGCCGATCCTGCCGGACGATACCGCCGAAGAAGTTTTCGGCAAGGTGCTGGTCGCCGCCGAAATCGTGCTGCACCGCTGCCTGCCTTCGCTGCTGGCGGGCACTGCGAAAATGACCCCGATGGATTTGTCCAGAGGCGCATACTTCAGCGGCCGCAAGGCCGAGGACGGCCGCATCGACTGGACGCAATCCGCCGCCGCCATCCACAACCTCGTGCGCGCGGTGACGCATCCGTATCCCGGTGCGTTCAGCGATCTGCCGCAGGGCCGGCTGGTGCTCTGGCGCACGCTGGCGGCGCACGCCACCTCGACCTGCGCTCCCGCGATGTTCGTCGAGCACGGCCGTTTGCTGGCACGTTGCGGCGACGGCCGCTGCCTGCGCCTGCTGTCCGCGGAATTTGACGGCACCATACTGGATGCCGCTGCTTTTGCGCTACGCTTCGGCAACACCACACTCCCGCTGTCGGGCTGAATCAATCCCCACCGTTACCCGGTCATCCCCATGAAAAAAATCCTGATTCTCGGCGTCAACGGCTTCATCGGCCACCACCTGTCCAAGCGCATCCTCGAAACCACCGATTGGCATGTGTACGGCATGGACATGTCCACTGATCGCATCAGCGACCTGCTGGGCAAGCCTAATTTCCATTTCTTCGAAGGCGACATCACCATCAACAAGGAATGGATCGAGTACCACGTGCGCAAGTGCGACGTAGTGTTGCCGCTGGTCGCGATCGCGACGCCGGCGACTTACGTGCAGCAGCCGCTGCGGGTGTTCGAGCTGGATTTCGAGGCCAACCTGCCGATCGTGCGCCAGTGCGTGAAGTACAAGAAGCGCATCCTATTTCCCTCGACCTCCGAGGTTTACGGCATGTGCAAGGACGGCGAGTTCGACCCGGACGCCTCCGACATGGTCTACGGCCCGATCAACAAGCCGCGCTGGATTTACGCCTGCTCGAAGCAGTTGATGGATCGCGTGATCCACGGCTACGGTATGAGCGAGGGTCTGAACTACACACTGTTCCGGCCATTCAACTGGATCGGC
>JBOICJ010000288.1:0-1537 GCA_050740035.1 Stenotrophobium sp.
TGGGCGGCAAATCCACCTACATGCGCCAGGCCGCACTGATCGCGATTCTCGCCCACATCGGAAGTTTCGTGCCCGCACAAAAAGCCGTGATCGGGCCGTTGGACCGCATCTTTACGCGCATCGGCGCATCCGATGATCTCGCGGGCGGGCGTTCCACCTTCATGGTAGAGATGGTCGAGACTGCCAACATCCTTAACAACGCCACCGACAAGAGCCTGGTGCTCATGGACGAGATCGGCCGCGGCACCAGCACTTACGACGGCATGTCGCTTGCCTGGGCGGCAGCCAGCTACATCGCGCGCGAACTTAAAGCTTTCACGCTTTTTGCCACCCACTACTTCGAACTCACCGCGCTGCCGGAACTGGTGGACGGCTGCGCCAACGTGCACCTCGATGCCACCGAGCATGCACACACCCTGGTGTTCCTGCATGCGGTCAAGGAGGGCCCGGCGGATCGCAGTTACGGTCTGCAGGTAGCCGCGCTCGCGGGAATTCCGAAAGCTGTCATCAGTGAAGCCCATGCTCGACTCGCGGCCATGGAAGCTGAATCCCAGCAATGGGAGAAAGCAACACCTTCCGCTCCGCCGCCGCAACTGGGATTGTTTGCGTCCGAAGACCCGGTACTCGCGGAACTACGCAACCTGGAGACCGAGAACCTCACGCCCAAGCAGGCGCTGGATTTATTGTATGAATTGAAAAGGCGATTGTAAAAACCCAACCGCCCTCACAAAGCCGCCAATTTTTGCTCGTCTTCCAATCCTGCCGGGTATCCAAGCCTTGACCGAGGGGTTACTCGATTTTTATTTCAAAACTTCAATAAGTACTCGCGGCAAGCTTGCATTCCTCCACGCTCGCTTGCCCTTTGGCAGCATCTACCAAATTTAGCGCCGAGTTCGCAGACCAAAAAACTCATTTTGACTTCCTGCCACACGTAATAGATTATGATCCGCTTGCGTATCCAATGTCAGACCCTTTTGAGTATCACCTTGCGAAGTCAATACATGCTGACCCGGCGGCAGGACCAGTCTGAAGTACGTGTGCGCAGCCGTCTGACCGACTAGCTTGTTATCGACGGCGACATCCATCTTGATCGCTGCGCCAAAGGTTTCATTGCGATAGACATATACAACGGCTTGACCCGTCACTGGCGCAAATTGTTTGGCTGCCGTGTCATTGGCAACTTGCGCCATATGCACACTGGCACAACCGGCTAACGCAAGAACTGCAGCAACTATCGTACTGCTCAACATCCGTGATTTCATGGGGGCTCCTTTCTGGGCGGCGCTCGCGCCCATCGTGCATCCAAATCCTGACAGAAGTCTCAACCCAAGATTGCGCATTGTACGCCGCATTTTTGTCACGCGATGCGGAAAGTCGGGCATTACGTGACAGCAAACGAACCGGCACGAAGAAACGCAATCACCTGCTCTGCCACTTCGGGATTGAACAGCAGGCCTGTGTGTGTAGTTTTGATTTCGGTGTAATCCGTGGCGCCGGCCAAGCGGGTGTCCTCCACCGCGACCAGTCCGTCATGCGG
>JBOICJ010000289.1:0-16606 GCA_050740035.1 Stenotrophobium sp.
CGCCAGCCTCGATGGCGGCGCGGATGCGCTGCATCACGTTCTGGTAGTAATGCAGGTTGTGCAGGGTATTGAGTTGCGCGCCGAGGATTTCCTTGCACTTGTCGAGGTGGTGCAGGTAGGCGCGCGAATAATTTTTGCAGGTGTAGCAGTCGCAGCTTTCGTCCAGCGGCCGGCGGTCGGCCTTGTGCGCGCTGTTGCGGATCCTGACCACGCCGGCGTGGGTGAACAGATGGCCGTTGCGGGCATTACGCGTCGGCATCACGCAGTCGAACATGTCGATGCCGCGCGCCACCGCCTGCACCAGATCGCGCGGCGTACCGACACCCATCAGGTAGTGCGGCTTATCCTGCGGCAATTGCGGACCGATGGCGTCGAGTACGTGCAGACGCTCCTCTTCCTTTTCGCCCACCGACAGGCCGCCGAGCGCATAGCCGTCGAAACCGACCTCGGTGAGCCTTTGCAGCGATTCGCGCCGCAGGTCTTCGTACATGCCGCCTTGGACGATGCCGAACAGCGCACTCCCTGCACCTTCCTGTTTTTGCTCCCTCTCCCGCTGGGAGTGGGCCGGGGTGTGGGTGGCCTGCGCAAGCAAATTACCATGCGCAATCTTGCAACGCGCCGCCCAGCGCGCCGACAACTCCATGCTCTTGCGCGCCTGCGGCTCGGTGGCGGGATACGGCGTGCACTCGTCGAACTGCATGACGATGTCGGCGCCCAGCGCGTGCTGCACTTCGATCGAGCGCTCCGGCGTCAGCATGATGCGGTCGCCGTTGACCGGCGAGGCGAACTTGACGCCGTCCTCGGTGATCTTGCGCAGGCCCGACAGGCTCCACACCTGGAAGCCGCCGGAGTCGGTGAGAATCGGCCCGTTCCAGTTCATGAACCGATGCAGGCCGCCGAGTTCACGGATGGTCTGCTCGCCGGGGCGCATCATCAGGTGGAAGGTGTTGCCGAGCAGGATCTGTGCACCGGTCGCGCGCACCTCCTCGGGTTTCATCGCCTTGACCGTGCCGTAGGTGCCGACCGGCATGAATGCCGGCGTCTCGACCATGCCACGCGCAAACGTCAGGCGGCCACGGCGGGCATGACCGCTCCGCTGGATCAGTTCGAATTTCATCCGCGGATTTTAGCCGCTCCGCGCCGCCCGCAGCAGCGCCGCTTGCTCAAGGCCATCGCGGGTGCAATGCTGGCGGCGGAATCCCGTCGAGAATGACCGATGGCAAATGAACCTGCGACATTCTGGTTCCCGGCCAAGCGCTACGGCTGGGGCTGGGGTCCGCCGAACTGCTGGCAGGGCTGGCTGGTCCTCGCCGTCTATGTGGCATTGCTGCTCGCTGGCGTTTGGGTACTGCATCCGCGGAACGATGTCGCGACATTCGTGGCGTATGTCATCATCGTTTCAATCTTGCTGACCCTCGTCTGCTGGATCAAAGGCGAAAAGCCCCGCTGGCGCTGGGGCGGCAAATGAATCCGGAGTGATCGCATGTCGGATCCGCGCGTATTTTTCGCTGCCGAACGCACACTGCTGGCCTGGGTGCGTTCGGGATTGACGGTGATGGCGCTGGGCTTCGTGGTGGCGCGCTTCGGCCTGTTCCTGGGCATCGTCTCGGCGTCGTTGCATCTCGCCCGCGACGGTATCGCGGGCAGTCACCGGCCGTCCGAGGTGATCGGCATCGCGCTGGTCGTGCTCGGCGCCTGCGCCATCGCGGTCGCGCTGCAAAATCACCGTGCCTATATCCGCACGCTGCCGCCCGAAGACATCCCGCGTCAACCGATGCCGTGGTTGACGACATCGATGGCCACGCTGCTGGCAATCATCGGCATGCTGCTGGCGATCTACCTGGCGCTGGTATAGCACTCAGGGCGACGGTTCGATCAGCATGGCATCGCCATAGCTGAAAAAACGGTAACGCGCGGCAACGGCATGCCGGTAGGCGGCCATCAGCCGGTCATACCCGCCAAACGCACAGACCAGCATCATCAGCGTGCTCTCGGGCAGGTGGAAATTGGTCAGCAGGGCATCCACCATCTGAAATTGGTACCCGGGTGTGATGAAGATGCTGGTTTCACCCGCACCGGCGCGCAATGCCTCTCGCTCGCTCGCCGCCTCCAGCGCGCGCGTCACTGTCGTTCCCACCGCCACCACACGGCCGCCGCGTGCGCGCGTTTCAGCAACCGCGGCGCAAAGCTCGATGGAAATCTCATAGCGCTCGGCGTGCATGCGATGTTCGCTCAGACGCTCGACCCGCATCGGCTGAAACGTGCCGGCCCCGACATGCAGCGTCAGCATCGCCGTGCGGATGCCGCGATCCTTGAGGCTTGCCAGCAGCGCCGCATCGAAATGCAGGCCCGCGGTCGGCGCCGCCACCGCGCCCGGCGCGCGCGCGAAAACGGTCTGGTAGCGCTCGCGGTCCTGCGCATCCGGCTGGTGGCGGATATACGGCGGCAGCGGCAACTGGCCGGCGCGTTCGAGAAAATCCAGCACCGCGCCCTCGCCTTCATAACGCAGGCGGAACAGGTCGTCGTCGCGATCCAGCATGGTGAAACGGCTGCCCGCCACTTCGATCGTTCCGCCCGGCTTCGGCGTCTTGCTGGCGCCGATCTGCGCCAGCACCTCGCGCTCGCCGAGGACGCGCTCGATCAGGATTTCCACGCGCCCGCCGGTCGGCTTGCGCCCGTGCAGGCGCGCCGGGATGACGCGGGTGTCGTTGAACACCAGCAGGTCATCGCTGCGCAGCAGGCCCGGCAACTCGGCGATGCGCCGGTCCGCCAGACCTTCGCGCCGCACGTGCAGCAGGCGGCTGGCGCTGCGCGGATTTTCCGGCTGCTGCGCGATCAGTTCCGGCGGCAGTTCGTAAAAATAATCGGATCGTCGTTGGTAAGCTGTCATAGGATCGTTATAATCGCCGCCCGCGCCGAAGTGGCGGAATCGGTAGACGCAGCGGACTCAAAATCCGCCGGGGCAACCCCCCGTGGGAGTTCGAGTCTCCCCCTCGGCACCAGGGCAACAACAAAAAAGCGGCCAATGGCCGCTTTTTTGCTGACCAGTCGCGTAAATCAGAGCGAGAAATCATACCTCGCGCCGAAGTGCGTGCCATAAACACGCGAGCGGCTGCCATGCTGGTAAACCATCACGCCGCCGCCGAGCCGGATGTTCGGCAGCTTTTCCCACAGCACGCGCAGCGGCAGTTCCATGTTCACGCCATAGGCGATGCCGTTCAGCTTCACACTGGCGCCCGGACGATCGAGCTGCAACCAGTCGTAGCCGAGGACGGCGGCCAATTCGACGGTATTCAATACAGTGGCGGTCGGCACGAGGTAAATGCCTTCATAGTTCTTGACCGCAACCGTGCCCGGCGCGTTGCCGCTGGTTCCCTTGCGTCCGTAGTGGGCTTCGATGCCGACGGTGTCGAATACCCGCACGCCGGCGCGAATCTGGTTGAAGTTGGAAGACAGGTTGCTGCTGCCGAACTGTTGCTGCAGCGGCGACTTCGGCGTCGTTGCCGGCGGCGTCGGGCCGGCCACGGGCCCTTGCGGCACGCCGGAAATCTGGAAGTTGATGTGGGTGCGGTCATAGCCCACATACAGCTTGATCGGATTGCGGGTTTCCTCCGATCCCGAGCTGCCGGAAGACGAAGACTCCGAGCTCGTGGCCTCGCTTGCGGTGCCGATGCTGCCGGAAGTCGCCGCGGCCGAACCGGCATCGGCGTAGGGGTTGCCGCCCGAGGTGGTTGCGGCTGGCGAACCGGCATCTGCATAAGGATTGCCACCGCCTGCGGCAGCGGGTGCGCTCTCAGCGGCTGCGGGCGCTGCGGCACCGGTGTCGGCATTCTCGACCGGAGCGCTTGCGGCCGGCGAGCCGGCATCGGCATATGGATTACCCGAAGCGGCCGGCGCACTGGCGTCGGCGGCCGGAGCGGCAGGGCTGGCGGACTGATCGGGGGTCGCGCTCGCATCGGCTGGCGCGGAAGTATCCGCAGCAGCGGGTGCGGCTTCGGCAGTCCCCGAATCGGCGGGCGCGGCATCCGCGCTTGCAGGTGCGGATGGCGCTTCGGCGGTATCGGTGCTGGCAGGCGCCGCATCGGCAGCGGGACTGGCGGACTGATCGGGGGTCGTGCTCGCATCCGCTGGCGCGGCAGTGTCCGTGGCCGCGGGTGTGGCGGCTCCCGAGTCGGCAGGCGCGGCGTCCGTGCTCGCAGGCGTGCTGCTGTCTGCCGCTGGCGCTGCGGCGGTCGTGTCCGATGAACTTTGCGGCGTCATCGCCCCTGCGCTATCGGCCGCAGTGGCCGAATCCGTATAGGCCGACGCGGCATCCTGGGCATACGCCGGTAGAACCAAGCATGCCCCCAGCAGCAGCAAGCATATTTTTCTCATCAGTCTCTCCCCCGATCTTGTTTTACGCGCCAACTAGGCTTGATATTCACTGATTCTGATACACAAATCCAGATGCCGTCCATTTCCTTCTCGCCGCAAACGGCGTTTGCACGCACAATGTCACCCTGAATCCGGGCCTGAATCCGACCATGAAATTCTGCAGCACCTGCGGCAACCCCGTCGAATTGCGTATTCCGCAGGACGACCACCTGCCGCGCCATGTCTGTACGCACTGCGGCGAAATCCATTACCGCAATCCCAAGGTCATCACCGGCTGCATCCCGGAATGGGAGGACGGCCGCATCCTGATGTGCCGGCGCAACATCCAGCCGCGGCTGGGCATGTGGACGTTTCCCGCCGGTTTCCTGGAACTGGCCGAAACCGGCGCCCAGGGCGCCGCACGCGAAGCGCACGAGGAATCGCAGGCGCAAGTTGAAATCCGCGATCTGCTGAGCGTCATCAACGTCTCCTACGTCAGCCAGGTGTACATGATCTATCGCGCACGACTGCTGGCTCCGGAGTTCGGCCCGACGCCGGAAAGCTCGGAAGTGCGGCTGATGCGCGAAGACGAGATTCCCTGGAACCAGATCGCCTTTCCGACCATCTGGCACAGCCTGAAATTCTTCTTCGCCGACCGCAGGCAGGGACGACCCGAGGTGCACGTGCTGGACCTGACCCAACGCATTGACCGCGCGCAACTGGCCGAGGCTACGAGCTGGAACCCCGACGCCTGAACCCTTGCGCATGAAATCGACGCCACAAAGCCTTACAATTGCACTCCGCTTTTCAGCAGGCGGGTTTTGAGAATCGAGGGTCATCATGACGTTTGTCGTTACCGATAACTGCATCAAGTGCAAATACACCGATTGCGTGGAAGTCTGCCCGGTGGACTGCTTCCACGAAGGTCCGAATTTCCTGGTCATCGACCCCGAAGAGTGCATCGACTGCACGCTGTGCGAACCCGAATGCCCGGCCAAGGCCATTTTTGCCGAGGACGACCTGCCCGCGGATCAGGCGTCGTACAAGGCGCTCAACGCCGAACTGTCGCCGCTGTGGCCGGTCATCACCGAGAAGAAAGACTCGCCGCCGGACGCCGCCGAATGGGACGGCAAATCCAACAAGCTGCCCCTGCTGGAACGCTGATGCAGCCGCCGTCCGGCCGGTTCCGGGCGGCGTATTCACCCCAGGCTCGCGCGGTGAGCCGGCAACCTGCTAGTTTGGGCAGATGCCAACCATCCTTCTGAATCCGGGCCGGGCATGACGGCAGCCGCCCCGCCGCGACTGCTCAGCCTGCCGCCTCACGCCGACGCGCTGGCGTGGGCGGCGTCCACACTGGTGCGGCAGCATCACTCGGCACTGCCGGACCTCAGCCCACTCACCCTGATCGTGCCCGCCGCCGCGCAGATTCCCCGCCTGCGCAAACTGCTGCTGGAACACGCCGGCGGCGCGCTGCTCGGGCCTGCCATCACCACGCTCGGCGGGTTCAGCCGCGATCGCGCGACGCTCGCACCACTGGCCGCGCTGGACTGCAAGCTGCTGCTGGCGCAGGCCCTGCAACGACACCCTGATCTATTCAGCGGCCAGGATCGCTGGGCGCTGGCCGATGCCCTGTTCAGCCTGTTTGAAGAACTCAGTGCGGCGACGCCGGAACTGGCCGATGACGT
The DNA here is from genome assembly GCA_050740035.1 of Stenotrophobium sp. Taxonomy (GTDB): domain Bacteria; phylum Pseudomonadota; class Gammaproteobacteria; order Nevskiales; family Nevskiaceae; genus Stenotrophobium. The sequence continues at coordinate 6,039 of JBOICJ010000289.1, forward strand.
CGACCGTTTCCTCGCCCGCGTCGAACGCGGCTACGGCAGCGCGCGCCTGGCGCAGATCTCGCGCGAAGCGCGTGCCACGCACCTGCTGTGGCAAGCCTATCTGCATGACACCGGCCAGCGCAGCCCCGCCGTCGGTCACCTGCAGGCGCTGGCCACGGCGCTGGACACGCTCGCGCCGACAGAACAGGTCTACCTGATCGGACATGACCATTTCAGCGGCGCCGAAACCCGCATCCTCAAAAACGCCCTGGCGCGACAATCGTTAACCCTGTGGCTACAAGGCCCGGGCAGCGGCCGCGGCCGACAGACCTTCACGGCACTGCTGCACAACCTGACCCCGGCCGATATCGCCGTCGTCGACGGCAGCGAGCATGAACCCGACCCGCGTGCGCAAATCCTCGACTGCGCATTTGCCGATGACGGCCTCGACCTGCGCCAGCGCGCCGCCAGCATCGGGAACGCCGTCACCGGGCTGACACTGGCCGTCGCCGGCAGTCCCGAACATGAAGCCCGAATGGTCGATCTGGCGGTGCGCCGCGCCTTGCTCGCGGGCCAGCGGGACATCGCGGTCGTCACACAGGATCGGCGGCTCGCGCGCCGGCTGCGGGCATTGCTGGAGCGCGCGGGAATTCCGCTGCAGGACGACGGCGGCTGGGCGCTGTCCACCAGCGCCGCCGCCGCCAGTCTCGGCCACTGGCTGGATTGCTGCGAACAGGATTTTCCGTTCCGCGCCCTGCTCGATCTGCTCAAATCCAATTTCTTCGACGGCATTACCGGAACCGAGATCGACGAACTGGAAATCCAGATCTACAAGCACGGCATCCAGGGCGGACTGGAACGGGCGCAGGCGCTGGAGAACGCGCCCGGATCGCTGCTGGGCAGCCTGCGCCGCGCCGCAAAATTTTTACCCGCAATCCACGCACCCGAACAACCCGGACAAATCTGGGCCAGCCGCCTGATCCAGAGCCTGCAAACCCTGCCGCTGTGGGCGCAATGGCAAACCGATGCGGCCGGCATGGTGCTGACCACGACGCTGCTGGATCTGGAAGTGGCGCTGGCGCGCCAGAGCATGCGCCTGCGCTGGAGCGAGTTCCGCAATCTGCTCGAACGCACTCTGGAACAGGCGACCTTCATTCCGCAGACCGCCGACAGTCCGGTGCGGCTGCTGACGCTGGACCAGGCCCAGGGCCTGCGCTGCGAACGACTGATATTGGCCGGTGCCGGCGCCGCGCAGTTCCCCGGCCGGCCCAGTGCCGAGCCGGTGTTCAACCACGGCGTCCGCGCCGAACTGGGCCTGTCGTACTGGCGCGAGCGTCTCGATCTCCAGCTCGGCCGCTTCCGCGCACTGCTGCACGCCGCACCGGAAATCCTGTTCACCTACGCGCCGGAAAACGAAGGCGAACCGGCGCAGCCCTGCCCGTGGCTGGAGCTTCTGCAGACGCTGGGGATCGTTCAACCCGACGACGAACTGGCGCAACTCGCCACCAGTCCGCAGGTGGAGATTGCGCAAGCGCAAAACACGCTTCCGGAGATTCCGGGCCAGCCCTGCCCGCAGCTGTCCGATGCGCTGCTGCCAAAACGCCTGAGCGCCGGCCGCCACCAATCCCTGATCGATTGCCCATACCAGTTCTACGCCAGCAGCGCTCTGCGACTACAAGCACTGCGCGAACCGGATGAACCGGTCGATCGGCGCGAATTCGGCAACCGCGTCCATCTGATCATGCAGGCGTTTGAAACCCAGCAGGACAAATTACCGTCGCCGTTTGCGAAACCGGTCACCGCCGAAAATCGTGCGGAGGCGGAGCGCAAGTTCGACGAACTCGCACGCGCCGTGTTCGCCGACGACCTGCGCAACCGGGCGCTGGCGCGGGTCTGGCTGACGGAGTTTCTCGACTTCATCCCCGACATCGCGTCGTGGCTGGCCGCGCGCAGCGCAACCTGGCCGCGGGTGCAGCCGGAACTGTCGTTGCAACGCGCCCTGACGCCGGAACTGCTGCTGCACGGCATTGCCGACCGCGTCGAGAGCCGCGCCGACGGCGCCTGTTGCATCGTCGACTTCAAGAGCGGCCAGGCGCCCAAGGCCAGCGACGTCGTCAGCGGCGAAGCGGTGCAGGCCACGCACTACGCCCTGCTGGTCGAGCACTGCGTCCAGGTCGAATATTTCGTCATCCATCGCGACCGCAAGAAGCCGGTGACGGTCGAAGGCGGAGAACTGCAAGACGCGCGCGATGGCGTGCGTACGCGCCTGCTCGAAATTTTCTCGCCGCGCGATGACGGCATCGCGATGCCGGCCAATGGCAATGAAAAAGTCTGCCAGTACTGCGACTACGCCGGCCTGTGCCGGCACGGAGCCTGGCATGAGTGAGGCACTCGATCCGGCACGCAGCGTCAGCGTCTCGGCCTCCGCCGGCAGCGGCAAGACCTGGCTGCTGACCGCACGCATCATCCGCCTGCTGCTGGAAGGTGTGTCCGTGGACGGCATCGTGGCGCTGACCTTTACGCGCAAGGCCGCCGCCGAAATGCGCAGCCGCGTCGAAGAGCGCCTGCGCGATCTGGCGCTGGCCGATGACCCTGCGCTCGACGCGCAACTGCGCGAACTCGGCCTGTCGCCGACCGCCGCCCTGCGGCAACGCGCCCGCGCGCTCTACGAAGAACTGTCGTTCCACCCGTGGCCGTTACGGGCCACCACGCTGCATGCGTTCTGTCAGGATCTGGTGTCGCGATTTCCGCTGGAGACCGGCATCGCGCCCGGCTTCGAGGTCAGCGAAAACGATCACGAGTTCCTGCAACTGGCCTGGCAACAGTTGCAGAAAAAATTGCTGGCCGATGCCGCCAGCCCCGCCGCGCAGGCCTTGAACGTCCTGATCGATGCCGGCGAAAGCGAATGGGCGCTGCGCGAAACGGTGATGCAGTTCATGCAGCTGCGCGGCGACTGGCGCGCCTACACCGAAAATCAAACCGAGGATCAGGCCGACCCGCTGGCCTACGCCATCGCCACGCTGGAGCAGCAGCTCGGGGGCAGCGATGACGATCCACTGGCGCCGCTCGACAGCGCCGGCTTCGGCGCCGAACTCGAGGCGTTCTGCACGGCGCTGGCGCGCGTCGGCAACGTCGGTCAATACATTCGCGCCGAAAACCTGCTGCCGGCGCAATCGCAGTCGGGCGCCGCACGGCTGCAAACCCTGCTGGACGGCCTGTTCTCCGGCAAGGGCGAGCCTTACAAATTCAAGCCCGGCAAGGACGCCGCGAAAATCCTCGGGGCGGTTGAAGTGCAGCGCATGACCGAAGCGTTCAATGCCCTGACCGACAGGCTGCGGCAAACGCGCGCCGGACTTGCGCGGCAAGCCACCCTGCGCCGCAGCCGCGCGGCGCTGACGCTGGGGGTCGCCGCATTGGCCGAACTCGACGCCGTTTTTCGCGCCCACAACCGCATCGGCTTCACCGATCTGGAATGGTGCGCCTATCGCCTGCTCAACGATATCGACGCCGGCACCTGGGTGCAGTTCAAGCTCGACCAGCGCGTGCAGCATCTGCTGCTGGATGAGTTCCAGGACACCAACCCGACGCAATGGCGGCTGCTGCTGCCCTTGCTGGAGGAAATGGCCGCCGGCGACGCCGGCCGCTCGCGCAGCCTGTTCATCGTCGGCGACATCAAGCAGAGCATCTACGGCTTCCGCCGCGCCAATCCCGAGTTGCTGCCGCGGGCCGCGCAGTGGATGCGGCAGAAGCTCGATGCGCACACCGAAATCCAGTCGCGGTCGTATCGCTCGGCGCCCGCCGTCATCCACTGGGTCAACGCGCTGTTCGGCGCCGGGCACCTGCCGGATTTTCCGCCGCACGATACCGCCCGCAGCGGCTGGGGCCGTGTCGAGATCGCGCCGCTCGTCGCAGCGGATGCGGACGACGATGCCAGCGAAGGCCGGTTCCGCAATCCGCTACGCCAGGCCCGGCCCGACCCCGAAAACACCCGTGCGCTGCGCGAAGGCCGGCTGATCGCCGCGCGCATCGACGAACTGGTGCAGGCGCACTGGGCCACCGACGGCGCCACTGCGCGCGCCATCGGTTATGGCGACATCCTGATCCTGATCCGCAAGCGCTCGCACCTGCACGCGCTGGAGCAGGCGCTGACCGAAGCGAAAATTCCGTTCACCGGCGCCGCACGCGGCACGCTGCTGCAGACCATCGAGTGCCGCGACCTGCTGGCGCTGCTGCGGTTTTTGCAGTCGCCGATGCGCGACCTCGATCTGGCGCACGTCCTGCGCTCGCCGATTTTCGGCGTCGGCGACGGTGAACTGATGCAACTGGCCACGCAGGTTCGCGAACGCGGCGGCAGCTGGATCGCGGCACTCGAGATCCTGGCCGGCACGCCGCTGCTGGCGTTGGCGCGCCAGCAACTGACCGAATGGCGCGCGCTGGCGCGGCACCTGCCGGTGCACGACCTGATCGACCGGATTTGCAGCGGGGGCAACCTCGCGGCGCGCTACGAGTCGGCGCTGCCCGCGGTGCAGGCGGCGCGCGTGCGCGGCAATCTCGACCGTTTCATCCAGCTCGCGCTGACCGCCGACAGCGGCCGCTATCCCTCGCTGTCGCGCTTCATCGCCGAGCTGGAAGCATCGCAGCACGATCAGGATGCGCCGGACGAGGCGCCGCCGCCCGCGCAGAGCGCGCAAGTCCGCATCATGACCATCCACGCCGCCAAGGGTCTCGAAGCCGCGGCCGTGTTCCTGGCCCAGTGCGGCCCCAGCCAGGACACGCAACGCAGCGGCTGGCTGGTGGAGTGGCCTGCCGGCGACGACCGGCCCAGTCATTTCCTGCTCGGTGCGCGCAGCGACGCACGCGACGACCTCACGCAGTCGCTGCTCGACTGCCGCCGTGCGCGCGAACGCGTCGAGGACATGAACCTGCTCTACGTCGCCGTGACCCGCGCGCGGCAATTCCTGCACGTCTCCGGCTTCGCGCACAAAAGATCGTCGGCGGCGGGCAGTTGGCACGATCTGGCCAACACGGCGTTCGATGCCCTGCCCGACAGCGCACAAGACGATACGCGGCGCGTCTACGCGCTGGGCACGTCGCCGCTCGCGCCGGAGCCTGCGGCGGCTCGCGCAACGGCGCCCCCCGACCCGCGCCTGCGCCAGCCGATCGACCTGTGTTCCGGCCGCAACGTCCGCCCGAGTGGCGAGGCGCAGGTACAGGATGCCGAAGCCACCGACCGCGGCACCGCCATCCACTGGCTGATCGAACAGCTTTGCCGGGGCCAGACCTCGCCCTCGCCGGCACGGCTTGCGGCACGCCTGCAGAAAAATCCCGGCCGCGAAGAATTCGCCCTGTGGCTGGACGAGGCCCGCACACTCGTTGCCGCGCCGGAGCTGGCTGCGTTTTTCGATCGCACGCGCATCCAGCGCGCATGGAACGAAGTGCCGATCAGCCACCGCCAGAGCCACGGCGTGATCGACCGCCTCGTCGACGATGGCACCACGCTCTGGGTGCTGGACTACAAGACCCACCGCCAGCCCGACGCCGGTCAGTTGCTGGCCGCGTATCGCAGCCAGCTGTTCGCCTATCGCGAAGGCGTGCGTCAACTCTGGCCCGGCCGCAAGGTTTGCGCCGGATTGGTGCTGACGCAGACGCGCCAGTGGCTGGAGTTGCCGGAGTAACGCCACCCGCTGTGCCGGATGATCTTTGAAGATAGTGTGTTATATTTTATTTAATTATTTATAATTAATATTATAATTTATAACAAACTTATCGTACCCATATGCAAGAGCGGGTGACCTCCGGCGCGCGTGGCCGGCGAGAAAAACCGCCCTAGGCCGGCGCCGTCAGCGCCAGTCCCAGGGCAGGAATGATTCAGCCCGCCTCGTTCTTCTTTTCTCCCCCTCGCACCTTCCCCAAAGCAAATTCTTCATTGATGCGTAACGATGCCCAGCAGCGCCGGCACGCCGCTGTAGCCGACCGCCTTGCCATCGGCATCATGACCGTTCACTGCGGTCAGCGTGATCGTGGTGCTGACGCCCGACAGCGCGCCGCCGCCAGCGGGCGTGGCGCCGTTGTCGTTGCAGCCGGCCAGCAGCAGCGCGGCAAAGGTCAGGCCCAGCGCCCAGCGCCGCGGCAGGCACCACAGCAACAGCAAGCCGCCGAGCAGGAACGCCGGCAGCGCCAGCGGGCTGCGTGCGACGATCGCGTCCGCGGCCCAGGCGCGGTTGAACGGCGACCATGATTTTTCCGCCGAAGCCTGGCTCACGCCGGCCAGCGTCGCGCTGAGCGTGTAATGGTCGCTGCCATCGAGCGGCAGCGGCGGCGAGAAATTGAAGACCGGCGTACGGTCCGGGTGACTGATCTTGAGCTGGCTGCCATCGGGCAGGGTCAGGGTCAGCGCCGATAGAACCTCCGGGTGCGTGAGCTGCAACTGCACCGAGTCCAGCGCCTGCGTGCCCGCGCCATCGACGCTGAAACCGCCCGCCGCGACCGTATTGCCGTTACCGCTGCCGATGGATGAAGGCGTGTCGACACGGATGCTGCCGCCGACAGCACCAGCGCCGGACGATGAACTCGCACCGGAGGAACTGCCGGACGACGACGTTCCGCCCGATGAGCTACCGCTGGACGACGTTCCGCCCGAGGAACCGCCACTCGACGACGCGCCGCTGCTGGAGCCTGAGGAGGAAGACGCGCCGGACGATGAGCCACTACCGGAAGAACCGCCCGACGAACTGCCGCCGCTACCGGCCACCGTCACCGGCACCACGGCTACGGCCGAACCGTTGCCGGAAACATGACCACTGGCATCGCGATAGGTGTCGGCGCCATCGAACGCGCGCAGCAGCAGCGTGTGCTGGCCCTGCGCCAGGACCGGCGTGGTCAGCGTCTCCTTGCCGCCGGCAACCTGCATCGCCGGCTGCTGCATCAGCGGCGTGGCGCTGCGCCAGTCCGGTTGACCGGCGCTGGACGCCACACGCACTTCATAGTGATCGGCCTTGCCGCAGTAACGGCTGTCGCCGGTGGCGAGGAAACTCAGGCTGACCGTGCCGTCGGCGTTGGCCGAGGCCGTCAGGTTGCGCAGCGGATACGGCCGCTCGCCATCGTGGTTGTAATTGCCGGTGCGCTGCGCGTCGTGACTCACTTCCGGCCACTGCGACAAGGCGATGCAATCGCTGCTGCCATCCACCGCCACCGGCGTCTTGTACAGACGCAGATAACCTTCGCGGGTGATGGTGGCGAGATACAGGTAGCGTCCATCGCCGCCGCTGATCGGACCCGAGCCGACCGCCGCCGAAGACACCGTCCAGCCGCCCGTGTGGTAGCGCGTCGCCAGCGGGTCGAGCGTGGTCAGGCCGGCGACGACGGTATCGCCGACCGCGCTGCCCTGGATCGCCGAAGCCTGGCCGCTGCCGGTGACATCGGCCATGATCGGCGCGTTCAGGAACTGTAGATCGTTGACGCGAATCGGCGCGTTGAGTTCGAACAGGCCGGTACGGCTGTCCCACAGCGACAGATGGCTTTCGCGCGCCAGCGAGTGTTCGTCGATCGTCGCGATCGACAACGCACGCCGCAAGCCCACACCCGCGCCAGCAACGGTCATGTGCGTGCCGCCGTCCATGCTCGCCGCTGCCAAGCCGCCGACGCCGACAAAACTCGGCGTATCCAGCGAAGCCGACAGCGGCCCCGGCGGCGTCACCGCCAGCGTGATCGGCTTGCCGGAGGTGGGATCGTTGCCCAGCGCGCTGCTGCCGTCGGAATTGAGAATGTAGCCCGGCCCGGCGGCGGTCGCCACCGCGATCTCGACTTTGCCGTTGTTGCGGAAAATCACCGGCTGCGTGTTGACGCCGGAACCGACCGTCGGCAGCAACTCGGTAATCAGCATCGCCAGCGGCACCGGCCAGCCGGGCTTGTAGGCGCTGGCGTCGAAATTCGCCGACGATGGCGCGCCGCCGATGGCCGGATGCGCGGTGCCATCGTTCCACAGCGCATAGACCCGGCCATTGCCCGGACTGAGGATCAGGCTGGCGACATCGAGGAACGGATCCAGACCCGCATTGGCCGGCTCGGTGTACTCCTCGTTGACGCCCGTCACCACGTCGAGCTTGCCGTCGCCGTCGATGTCGGCGATCGCCGGCGTGCGCAGCACCTTGGTGCCGTACTGCTGCTTGGCGTTGCTCTTATAGGTGATGAAATCGGTAACCGGGTCCATGCTGGCGACCTTGGCCGGATCGCGCAGCAGCACCGGCCAGCCGTGGACCGGCGTGCCGTCGGCGTGCCACATGTAGACATGGCCGTCGCTGGCGCCGGCGACAATCTCCAGCCCCGGATACGCGGGGTCGAGATCGCCCACCGATGGATTGCTGAAGAAACCGTAGTCGCGGCGGTTGTCGATGTTGCGATGGCGCGGCGTCGCATAGGCATCACAGTTCGGGATCGTGCCGGGACCGCAGATCGGCTGCCGGCTGAAATCGAAATTCACCGTGACCGGGAACCCGGGCCGCATCGAGCCGTCCGGCTCCCAGGCATAGAGATGCCCGGAAATATCCGCCGCCAGAACCTCCGCCGTGCCGTCGTTGTCGAGGTCCGCCACCACTGGTGCGCCCACCAGGAACGACACGTAGTAATTGCTGTGGACCTCGCCGCGGGTGTAGGCGTTATCGCCGCTGTTATGGATCGCCGCATAAGTGCCCGGCCCGTGCAGGTCCGGCGTGGCCAGCGGCAGGCTGTGCACCGGCCAACCCGGCAGTTCGATGCCCTTGGCGACGTCGGTGTAGGCATGAATCAGACCATCGTCGGTCTGCACGATCAGTTCGTCGCGGCCGTCGCCGTTGATGTCGTGGAAGCTCGGCGAACCAACGCCGCCGGTCGGCTGGCCGCGCACGCCGAGGTCATCGCGCACGATCGCCTCTTGCGCCGGATAGACATCGACCTGCTTCTGCATCACCACTTCGTTATTGATCGTATCCGCCGCGTTCTGCGGATGCGCGATCACGCGCAGGCGCAGGCGGATGTCGTATTTCTCCGGCTGGTAGAGACTGGTCGGATCGGACAGCGGCGTGAACGGGTTGATCGAACCGGCCAGCTTGGCCGCGACATCGGCGACCGACAAACGTCCGAGTTCGGCATTGCGCAGCGCGTGCGTCAGGCCGGTCTGCTCGCTGACGACGTACCAGGGCCCGTCGGTCTTGTCCTGGCTGCCCGGCGCGCTCATGTCGGCGCCGGCGGCGGCGATGAAATCCGGCCCCTGTGCCTGCGGCGCCCACTCGAGGATGTAGTCGAAGCTGCCGCCTGCCGTGGTGACGCGATTGGCGGCGGCATCGCCCTTGATCACGATCTGATCCGGCATCAGCGGATCGTCGGGTTGCAGCAACTGGCCGCTGCCGTGGTAACCGTACTGGCGCCACCAGCGCGGGCTCTCGATGTAGGCCTCGGGCGGAATACGATCCTGCGCCGTCAGCGTCGCCGGACCTTCGATCTTGTCGGCAAATCCCGCCACGTTCTGCAGGCCGATGTAGCGCAGCAACCGCCCGTAATTGGCGCGTCCATAGCCGGTGAAGAAATCCCAGCCCTTGACCGTGTGGTAGCGCTCGGCCAGCGGAATGGTGGTGACGTAATTATCCGGCAGCGCCAGTGGCGCCAGCACATCGGCGGGAGGATGCGCGCAGCCGGCGTGCTGCGGGCAGGGCGTGGAGAAATCGATGTCGTCCGCGCCCAGCCGCCACAACTGGCGCAATTCCTCGGTGGACAACGGCCACGGCATCTGCTGGCCGTTGTCGGCGATGTAGTCGGTCATCTGGCCGCGATCCACCGCGTTACGCGCGGCGGACTCGGCCAGCGCGGAAATGCCCGAGGAGCGGCCGGTCGCCTCCGAGGAACAGGAGTTGGACGGGATCGAGACGTAGGTGTAGCCGCCGAAGTTGGTGCAAGCGTTGAAATACAGATAGCTGTTGGGCTTGATCGCCGGCGCCGGCGGCAGGCTCGCCTGGTGGATCGAGTTGACCACCATGGTCTTGTCGTAGGCGGCGGGCCAGTTGTGGTGACCGGCGTTTTCATCCGCCTCGGAGGCGTTGATCATGACGCCGTGGCTATAGGCGTAGTTCAGCGCGTCCTGGCCGAAGCTGGTGTGGTTGATGGTGCCCAGCGCTTCCTGAATCACGCTGGCGTGGTTGTCGGTGGCGTAGACCACCGCCTCGGCGAAGCGATTGACATCGGCGATGAAGGAATCGCCGACGCGCAGCATCATGAACTGGCAGTTCGGGCACATGCCGTCGCCGATACCGGCTTCGGACACGGCGTCGTCCGCCTCGCCGGTACCGTGGCCGTATTCGACCTCGTCCTGCGGATCGTTGTCGTTCTCGTAGAAATCCCAGCCGGCGATGTCGTCGACATAACCGTTGTGATCGTCATCGACACCATCGCTGAACGTCAGGATCAAGTCTTCGGGATCGAGGATGCCGTTGCCGTTTTTGTCGGACACGCGCGGATCGTGGGCGTAGTCCTGGATGTTGAAGATGCCGTCGCCATTACAGTCGTAACCGCCGTAGCGCTTGTCGGCGGGATTGCCGGTCTGGCCGTTGGCGCACACCGGC
>JBOICJ010000290.1:0-3500 GCA_050740035.1 Stenotrophobium sp.
GTGCCGGCACGCACCCGCTCTACCAGTATCTCAAGCGCGAGGCCGGCGGCGTCCTCGGCTCGGAAGGCATCAAGTGGAACTTCACCAAGTTCCTGGTCGACAAGAGCGGCAAAGTGGTCAAGCGCTACGGCTCCATCGACAAGCCCGAAAGCATCGACAAGGACATCGCAAAGTTGCTGTAGGCCTGCACTACCGGCTCTCCTGCGTTGCGGGAAAGTCGGCGCAGCAGGTTTCGCCCTGCTTGCCCGCAGAACAGGTCATCCGCTAACCTGCGCCGCCATGCTCAAGCGCCTGCGCCATCCTGTCGGCACCCTGCTGCTGCTCGCGTTGATCTTCAACGCGCTGTCGCCGCTGCTGGCAGCCGCACAGATGCGCCAGGGCGAACTGCAGACACTGGCGATGTGCACCGCCGGCGGCCTGCAATCGGTCGCACTGTCCAGCGACGGCAAGGTTCTGCCCGGCGCACCGGCGCACACGCCGTGCCCGTTCTGCCTGTTGTCGGCCTGCGGTCCGGCTTTAGCATCAGCCCTGCCCGCGCTGCCCTATCTCGCGCGGCAGACACAGCGGCTTGCGATATTCAACGCGCAACCGCCTGCGCAGCCCGGGCCGATTCTTCTGCCGCCCAATCGCGGTCCGCCCACCCCGGTCTGATCCACCGTTTCCACACACGCTCCGAGCCGCAATGGCTCAACGCGCGCCGACCGGCGCGCAACCAAGGATCAGATCGTCATGCCGCGTCATATTGCTTTTGCACTGGCTTGCGCCTGTGCGTCGCTTACCCCCGCCTACGCCCATGTGGTTGTCCATCCCTCGGAAGGCGCCGCGGGAAGTTATTTCCAAACCGAATTCGTCGTGCCACATGGCTGCGGCGATTCGCCGACAGTGGCCCTGCGCATCCGCATTCCCGATGGCGTACTCAGTGCCAGGCCACAGATGAAACCCGGCTGGGCCGTGAGCATCAAAATCCACAAGCTCGACAAACCGATCAAAGGCCCGGAGGGCAAAATACTCGATGAGCGGGTCGACGAAGTCGAATGGCGCGGCGGCCCATTGCCGGTCGATCAATTCGATACGTTCGGCCTGATGATGAAACTGCCGGATACGCCGGGAGAGACGCTGTACTTCCCGGTCGAGCAGGAATGTCAAAAGGGCGCCAGCCACTGGACCGAAATTCCCGCATCATCCGGCGACATGCACACGGGCGGTCACGATCATGGCGGCAATGCGATGAAGCACCCCGCCCCTGCCATACGAATCCTGCCTGCATCCTGATCTGCGCCGTCACAGGCACTGGCCGTTCCCTCATCCACAGTCACGCCGGCCCCGCGCCGGCGCGGGAGTCATCATGCGTCACATCATTCAACACGCCACGCGCACCCTTGCACTCGCATTGCTGCCGTTCATCCTGCCTGCGCAGGCGCAGGAAAACACAGCCACCCTGCTGCCCGAAGTCACCGTCAACGGCCATGCCGAAGGCTCGCTCACCGTTCCCGGCGTCACCACACAGAAGCGGCGGCTCGATGAAACCGCAGGCTCGGTCGGTTTCATCGACAGTGCGACTTATCAGAACAGTTACGCCGCCAATCTCCACGATGTGCTCGGCAACGCGCCCGGCGTATTCGTGGAAACACGCTACGGCCAGGAGTTGCGCCTGTCGATCCGCGGCTCCGGCCTGGCCCGCGGCTACCACACGCGCGGCCTGCTGATTTTGCAGGACGGCATCCCGACCAATCTCGCCGATGGTAGCGGCGACTACTACCAGATCGATCCGCTGGCGCTGCGCAGCACCGAAATTTACAAGGGCGGCAACGGCCTCGCCTACGGCGCCAGTACCCTGGGCGGCGCGATCAACTTCGTCACGCCAACGGCGTACACCGCACTCGCCCCGGCACTGATCCGCGTCGAAGGCGGTGGCTACGGCAACGAACGTGTCAGCGGCCAAGCCTCGACGGTATTCGGCAACACCGATGCGCTGGCCAACCTGACGCTGTCGCACAGCGACGGCTGGCGCCAACACTCCCGCGGCGACTACGGCCAGTTCAACGGCAACGTCGGCTATCGCATTTCGCCGGCAGTGGAGACACGCTTCTACGGCGGCGTCTATGTCGTCAACCAATTGCTGCCGGGCTCGCTGACCCTGCAACAGGTCGAGGACGACCCGCAGCAAACCACGGCGGCGGCGCTCTCCGGCAACCAGGCCCGCGACACGCGCACGCAACGTCTTGCCAACCGTACCAGTATCAAGCTCGACAACGGCCGGATCGATTTCGATACCTGGTTCATCCACAAGCGCCTGAATCATCCGATCTTCCAGGTGCTGGATGAAAATGGCATCACCTACGGCTTCGCCCCACGCTACAGCGGTTCGCTCAGTCTCGCGGGTCTGCGCAACGAACTGTACGCTGGCGTGCAGTTCTTCGGCGGCCGCAATCACGCGCAGCGCTTCGTCAACAACAACGGCAGCCACGGCGCCCAGACGCTCGATGCACAACAGCGCGCCAGGAATTACGAGGCTTATTTCGAGAACCGTCTGTTCGTCACCGATCGGATTGCGCTGATGACGGGCGCGAAATTTTTCCGCGACGTGCGCGATTTTTCCAACCACACTACGGGCACCCAGGCCGGCAAAACCTATAACGGGGTCGATCCCAAGGTCGGCGTGCTATGGCTGCCCCGGCAGAATGTGCAGGTCTTTGCCGATATCGCCCGCAGCCAGGATGTCCCCGACTTCACCGACCTGACGCAGTCGCAACCCGGCAACCCCAGCGCGGTGTTCGTGCCGCTGGCCGCACAAAAAGCCTGGACGCTGGAAGCCGGCACGCGTGGACAACAGGACCGGCTCGGCTGGGATTTCACGCTCTACCGCGCCGAACTGCGCGACGAGATGCTGCAATTCACCACCAGCACCAGCATTCCCGCGACCACCTTCAATGCCGACCGCACGCGGCACCAGGGCATGGAACTGGGCTTGTCCTACGAAGCCTTGCGCAATCTGGCTGTCAGCGGCGACCGCGTCACGCTCAGCCAGTTGTGGAACTACAACGATTTCAGTTTCCGCAACGACGCGCAGTACGGCGATCACCAGATTGCCGGCGCGCCGCACAACGTCTTGCGTAGCACGATCCGTTACGCACAGGCCGGCGGCTTCTACCTGGCGCCCTCGCTGGACTGGGTGCCGCACGGTGCGTGGGCGGACGACGCCAACACCATCCGCGCACCGGGCTACGCCATCGTCAACTTGAAAACCGGCATGGACTGGCGCAATGGCGTTTCGCTGTTCCTCGATGCGCGCAACCTGGGCAATCATCGCTACGTCAGCGACATCAGCACCGTGACGCAGGCAACCGCAAGCAGCGCGATCTACTATCCCGGCGAATGCAGGAATGTCTACGCCGGCCTGCGCTACGCGTTCTGACCTTGCGCAATCGCCGGGTGGCGTCGTGCTACCCGGCGAATTTCTGCGGCATCAACCGGGAACCGGCGTCGATGCAAGCCTGATC
>JBOICJ010000291.1:0-5585 GCA_050740035.1 Stenotrophobium sp.
CCGCCATCGTTGTCGTCGGCGGTATCGGCGTTGGCGCCGCCTCGGGCTCTCCATAAGGCCCGGTCGTCGACAAGGATGAATTCTGATCGGGCATCAATGCGCAGGCGGACAGACCCAGAAACAGCGGCCCCAGTAACAGTGCAGATCTCGTCTTCATGGATGTTCTCCTTGTAATTCCTATTCGCTCCATGTCGTGAACATATCACGATCAAAAAAAACCCCGCCAGATGACGGGGTTCAAGGATTGCTCAATACAAGAACTCGTACTAATCGTGAGTCTTGATTTCAGCGCGGCGGTTCAGGGCGCGCCCTTCCGCGGTAGTGTTCGGCGCAATCGGCTTGGTTTCGCCGTAGGCATGCGTCTCGATCTGCTTCGGATTGACGCCCTTGCGGCTCAGGTATTTCTTGACCGCGTTGGCGCGCCGTTCGGACAGCGCCTGGTTGTAGCCTTCCGAGCCAACCCAGTCGGTATGACCGGAAATTTCAACCTTCAAGTTGGGATATTTCTGATCCAGGCCGTTGATGACATTGGCGGCGTTGTCGACGATCGCCTTGCCGTAGTCGGACAAATTCGACTTGTCGAACGCAAAGTGGACATCTTCAAACGTGCGATTGGCATCGATCGGGCAACCGTTCGCATCGACTTTCACACCCTTTGGCGTTCCCGGGCACTTGTCCAGACGATCCGGTACGCCATCACCGTCGGAGTCGACATCCGGATTGGCGGCAACAGGAGCCGCAGCCACTGCGGCCTCAGCCGCTGCCGGACGCGCGCCCAGCGGCAGCACCAGGCCGACCTTGACGATCGGCTCGCCCAAGCCGCCAACCGTGGCGATATTGCGCGTTCCAGCCCAGCGATAGCGCACATCGGCACGAATGCCGAGATCCTGGCTGCCGATGCTGAAAAACTTGAAGAAGCCCACGCCCGCTGCACCAAACGGATCGGTGGATGTCGCGGTCGGTGCGGTTCTGAGATCGTTACGAATCGCACCCACGCTCAACACGGTGTAAGGCGAAAACTTGGGATTACGCGAGTAGAAGAACATCGCATCGAGATTGCCGCCGTAAGAACGCCATGAGTTCGGGCTGCCGGCATCAGCCTTCATCTGGTCGTAGAACCCGCCGAACTCAACACCCCAGTACTTGTTGAGCGCCTTGCCCGCGCTGAACGAATACCCGGAAGAACTGCTTTCGGTCTTGCGGTCCCTGTCCGAGAAAACCTGGTCGTAGTTGACCGACAGGTATGGCCTCATCTCGGTAGCTTGTTGCGCCTGCGCCACCGACGGTAAGGCATAAGCGGCAAGAACGATCCCCAGAGTTGCTAATGACAACTTATTCATGGTTTTAACTCCAACCTTTAATTGCAGGTTTGGGTGGGTACAAAGGTGCAGGGCTATTATATGTGTAAACACAGCCTGTCAGTAAAGAGCTACAGGCATTTACTAAATATATCCCTGCAAATATTCACACACCCCTTGAAAACGCTCCACTAAGCAACGATTAGTGTCGTCAGGCCTCAAAACTTTCCCCTCACTCGGTCTCCGGAGTCTCCTCTTGTTGACGCAATTTTTTCTTGAATACGGACTTTTCCTTGCCAAAACGGCCACCTTGGTCGTTGCCGTCGTGATCATCATCGGCAGCCTGGTCACGCTGATCCGCTCGGTCCGCGAGCACTCACACGATCGGCTCGAGATCAAGAGCATCAACCATCGCTTCGAAGAAATGTCGGACATCCTCAACAACGAGTTGTTGAGCGATCACGAACTGAAACAGCAGAAGAAAGCCCGGCAGGCGGAAGAGAAAACCCGGAGCAAGGCGGCCAAGCACGGGCAAGCCCCGCGTCCCCGCGTCTTTGCGCTGAATTTCGAGGGCGACCTGCACGCGACCGGCGCCGCCACCCTGCGCGAAGAAATCAGTGCGGTGCTGCAGGTGGCGCGCAAACAGGACGAAGTGTTCCTGCGGCTCGAAAGCGAGGGCGGCCTGGTCCATGCGTACGGCCTGGCCGCATCCCAGCTCGCACGCGTCCGCGATCGCGGCGTGCGTCTGGTGGTGGCGGTGGACAAGGTCGCCGCCAGCGGCGGCTATCTGATGGCCTGCGTTGCCGACAAGATCGTCGCCGCGCCCTTCGCCATCCTCGGCTCCATCGGCGTGGTGGCGCAGATTCCCAACTTCCATCGCCTGCTGAAAAAGCATGAGGTCGATCTGGAGCTGCATACCGCGGGACAGTACAAGCGGACGCTGACCCTGTTCGGCGAGAACACCGATGCCGCACGCGCCAAGTTCCAGGAGGAACTGGAAGACACGCACGTCCTGTTCAAGGCCTTCGTCAGCGAAAATCGCCCCGGCATGGCGATCGACAAGATCGCTACCGGCGAGCACTGGTTCGGCACGCGCGCGCTGGCGCTGCGCCTGATCGACGAAATCAAGACCAGCGACGACTACCTGCTCGAACGCTCCAAGGACGCCGACATTTACCAGGTCACCTACCGCGAGCGGCAAAATCTGAGCAGCCGGCTTTCGCGCGGACTGGTCAACCTGGCGCTGGGGCTGCGCGGCAGCGTCGAGAAAGCCTGGTCGCGGTCGGTGTAAGGTGCGCAACCACCCTTCTTGGAATCGTGCATGAAAATCTCCAGCCGAAGCTTTCGCGATGGCGGCCCGATCCCGGGACGTTGCGCCTTCTGCATCCGCAGCCCGCGTGGACACGTGGCGCTTGCGCAGAATCTCAATCCGCAGCTGAGCTGGAGCCATGCACCGGCCAGCACCCGCAGCTTTGTCGTCACCTGTATCGACGGCGATGCACCGACGCGGCCGGACGACGTCAACCAGCCGGGTCGCATCGTCCCGGCGAATCTGCCACGCGCGGAATTCGTGCACTGGCTGATGGTCGACATTCCACCGCACATCACCGCGATTGCCGAAGGCGCGTGCTCTCGCGGCATGACGGCAACAGGCAAGACGGATCCCGCTGGTCCCGAAGGCGCGCGGCAGGGCGTCAACGACTACACCGGCTGGTTTGCGGGCGACAAGGACATGGCGGGCACCTATCTCGGCTACGACGGCCCCTGCCCGCCGTGGAACGACGCCCGCGTGCATCATTATCGGTTCACCGTGCACGCCACCGACCTGGAGCGCTGCCCGGTCAACCCTGCATACACGCTCAAGGATTTGCGCGGCGCGCTGGCCGGACACATCCTGGCCTCCGCCAGTCTGAGCGGCCGTTACAGCCTGAACCCGCAATTCCGGCTCGGATGAATTCGATGAAACTTGACGCCGGATGCGCGGTCATAGCGACGCTGAAACCCCGCAAGCCTACTCATTAAGAGAACAATCACAATGTCCCGCGATACGCTCTTCAAGATACTCACTCCTCTGGCGGTTTCCGCATCCATATTGGGCGCCGCGTTCATGATGTCCAGTGCCCCGACCCCGGTCGCCGCGCATTCCAGCGCCGCGGCCGTGATGGGGGCCGGCAATTCGTCGCTGCCCTTGCAAAACGGCGTCCCCTCGCTGGCGCCGATGCTCAAGCAGGTGATGCCGGCGGTGGTCAACATCGCGGTCA
Organism: Stenotrophobium sp.; assembly: GCA_050740035.1. Taxonomy (GTDB): domain Bacteria; phylum Pseudomonadota; class Gammaproteobacteria; order Nevskiales; family Nevskiaceae; genus Stenotrophobium. The sequence goes on from JBOICJ010000291.1 coordinate 3,560, forward strand.
CCAGCAAGGTCGAAATCCAGAATCCGCTGCTCAACGATCCGTTTTTCCGCCGCTTCTTCGGCGCGCCCGATCAACAGCAGCAACCGCAAACCCAGGAAGCGCAGGCCATCGGCTCCGGCGTCATCGTCGATGCCGTCAAGGGCTATGTGCTGACCAACAATCATGTGGTGGATCAGGCCGACACCATCAAGGTGCGCCTGAACGACGACCGCGAATACAACGCCAAACTGATCGGCACCGATCCGGCCACCGATATCGCCGTCCTGCAGATCAAGGCCGACAACCTGACCGCGCTGCCCATCGCCGACTCCGACACGCTCGAAGTCGGCGATTTCGTCGTCGCCATCGGCTCGCCGTTCAATCTGCGCCAGACCGTGACCAGTGGCATCGTCAGCGGCCTTGGCCGCAACGGCCTCGGCGATGGCTATGAGGATTTCATCCAGACCGACGCCAGCATCAATCCCGGTAATTCCGGCGGCGCGCTGGTCAACCTGAAAGGCCAGCTGGTCGGCATCAACTCGATGATCCTGTCGCAGTCCGGCGGCAACATCGGCATCGGCTTTGCCATTCCGACCAACCTCGCCACCGGCATCATGAAGCAACTGATCGATCACGGCAGCGTCGAGCGCGGCCACGTCGGCATCACCGGCCAGGATCTGACGCCGGATCTGGCCAAGGCTTTCGGCCTGACCGACACGCACGGCGCACTGGTGTCCCGCGTCCTGCCGAAATCGCCCGCCGACAAGGCCGGCATCGAAGCCGAGGACGTGATCCTGGCCGCCAACGGCAAGGCCATCGAAAGCTTCTCGCAGTTGCGCACCATCGTCGGACTGATGCGCGTCGGCGACAAGGTCGACCTCAAGGTCCTGCGCAAGGGCAAGACCCGGAACATCACGGTCACCATCGGCAAGGATGTCGTGGTTTCGGCTGCGGGCGCAGAACTCAACCCGCGTCTGGCTGGTGCCACCTTCGGCGCCGTCGACGAGAGCACACAGCAATCCGAAGACGTGCACGGCGTACTGGTCAAGACCGTGGCGCAAGGCAGCCCGTCAGCGCAAGCCGGCTTGCAGCCCGGCGACATCATCACCTCGGTCAACCGCCAGCCGATCAACAACATGGAGCAGTTCCGCAAGCTGGCCAGTTCCAAGACCAAGCAGTTGCTGCTGCGGATCCGTCGCGGCGACGGCGCCCTGTTCCTGCTGCTGGAATAAGTCGGCATTTCACAAACCGGGCGGCGGGCTATACTAGGCTTCGCCGCCTTTTTTGTTGACCCATGCTCGACGACGAATTTCAATTGCTGGATGAACGCGTGCAGCGCCTGATCGCCGCCTACCGTCAGGCGCGCCTGGAGCAGAAGCACGCGTTGCAGGAGCGCGACCGCCTGCTGGCGCTCAATGCCGAATTGCGCCGGCGCATAGAAGGCATCGTCGAGCGGATCCGCGCACTGGAAACGGAGCAGGAAACGTGAGCACTGCAGACAAGAGCAAGGATCCGCTGAGCGTCACCGTCCGCATCATGGGCAAGGAATACGCGGTCGCCTGTCCGCAGGAAGAACACGAGGCGCTGGTCAAATCGGCCGACTACCTCAACGACCGCATGACCAGCATCCGCAAGCGCGGCAAGGCGCTCGGCGCCGAGCGTATCGCGGTGATGGCCGCGCTCAACATCGCGCGCGAACTGCTCGAACTGCGCGGCACCGAAGGCGTGGTTTCGCCGGACGCCGCCGCTGCCGCACGAGCGCGACAACTGCGGCTGGATATCGATTCCACGCTGACGCTGGAATGACCTTGATGCCGCCTTTTTGGGCGGTCGCAAAGGCGCGGCTTGAGGGACTATGAACTGGCCCAAAGTGCTATCCTTCTCACTGGTGTCTCCTGCAGTGTTCGACAAGCGCTCCGAACCCCTTGAGCCTAATTGCAAACCCCGGGAGCCATACCTGTGTTTGGCGTGCAGGCCCGCCCCGCAGCGGGAAGCCCGATAACATGGCGCGGCACCCACTTGAGACCTCGTCTCAAGGTAGTGAACG